>CBFGOS010000109.1:0-7159 GCA_965650425.1 uncultured Lysobacter sp.
GGCCCGCCGGATGGTCGGCCACTTCGCCGCCGAGGGCGTGGGCCAGCAGCTGGTGGCCGTAGCAGATGCCCAACAGCGGCATGCCGGCGTGGGCGGCGTCGCGCAGCCAGTCGGCGCTGCGCTCGCTCCAGTCGGCGCGGTCGGTGACCATGGCGCCCGAACCGGTGACCAGGGTCCCGGCAAAGCCTTCGCGGATGGGCAGCGGCTCGCCCGCCTGCACGTTGACCACGACGGTCTCGTCGGCCGCCAGCCCGGCGGCGACCCGGATCCAGTGCGGGAAGCCGCGGTGACGGCGCATCGAGGCCACCGGCTGGCCGGTTTCGAGGATCAGGAACGGGGCACGGGCGGACTTGGACACGGCGGCAGGACGGGGTCTGGCGAACTCAAGACAAGGACGGCAGGGAGCGGTACCGGCCAGCCCTTCGACCGGGCTTCGACCACGCCGCGCCACCACGCGACGGCCACCGATCGCCACGCCCGTCGCCGGGCCGGCGGCTGCGGCCTCACCGCTATACTAGCCCGCCTTGTCGCGTGCATTCCGAGACCATGGCCGCACCCACCTTCCAGGAACTCATCCAGCGCCTGAACGCCTTCTGGGCCGAACAGGGCTGCGTGCTGATCCAGCCGCTCGACCTGGAGGTCGGCGCGGGCACCTTCCACCCGGCCACCTTCCTGCGCGCGCTGGGCCCGGAACCGTGGAACGCCGCCTACGTGCAGCCCTGCCGCCGCCCCACCGACGGCCGCTACGGCGAGAACCCCAACCGCCTGCAGCGCTACTACCAGTACCAGGTGGCGATGAAGCCCTCGCCGCCGAACATCGTCGAGCTGTACTTCGATTCGTTGAAGGCGCTGGGCGTGGACCCGCTGGTGCACGACCTGCGTCTGGTCGAGGACAACTGGGAATCGCCCACGCTGGGCGCCTGGGGGCTGGGCTGGGAAGTGTGGCTCAATGGTATGGAGGTGACCCAGTTCACCTACTTCCAGCAGGCCGGCGGCATCGAGTGCAAGCCGGTGCTGGGCGAGATCACGTACGGCCTCGAGCGGCTGTGCATGTACCTGCAGAACGTCGACAACGTGTTCGACATCGTGTGGACCTACGGCCCCGACAGCACGCCGGTGACCTATCGCGACGTGTACCACCAGAACGAGGTCGAGCAGTCGGCCTACAACTTCGAGCATGCGGACGTGGCCGAGCTGTTCCACCGCTTCGATGCATGCGAGGCCGAGGCGCTGAAGCTGATCGAGCTGGGCCTGCCGCTGCCGGCGTATGACCAGGTGTGCAAGGCCAGCCACAGCTTCAACCTGCTGGATGCGCGCCGTGCAATCAGCGTGACCGAGCGCCAGCGCTACATCCTGCGCGTGCGCCGCATCGCCCAGGGCGTGGCCGAGGCGTATTTTGCACAGCGCGAGAAGCTGGGCTTCCCGGGGCTGAAGCGCGCCGCCAGCACGGAGGCGGCGTGATGTCGACGCAAGGCATGGACAACGGAACGACGATGGAAGACTCGATGACCGGCGACACGCACGCGCAAAAAGCGGTGATGCAGCCGCTGTTGATTGAGCTGGGTACCGAGGAGCTGCCGGTCAAGGCGCTGGCCGGACTGGCGCAGGCGTTCTTCGACGGCGTGATCGACGGGCTGCACAAGCGCGGCATCGCCTTCGACCGCGACGGCGCCAAGCCCCTGTTCACCCCACGCCGCCTCGCGGTGGTGCTGCCAGGCGTGGCCGGCGAACAGCCCGAGCAGGCGTCGGAAGTGCTGGGCCCCTACCTCAACATCGCGCTGGACGCCGACGGCCAGCCGACCAAGGCGCTGCAGGGCTTCGCCGCCAAGGCCGGGATCGACTGGACCGCGCTGCAGAAAACCAGCGACGCCAAGGGCGAGCGCTTCGTGCACCGCTCGGTGAAGCCGGGCCTGCGTACCGCCGAGCTGCTGGGCGAGATCGTGCGCGAAGCCATCGCGGCGATGCCGATCCCCAAGCCGATGCGATGGGGCGCGAACGAGTATGGTTTTGCCCGCCCGGTGCACTGGCTGGTGCTGCTGCTGGGGCATGACGTGATTGACGCCGAGGTGCTCGGCGTGCGCGGCGACCGCATGAGCCGCGGCCACCGCTTCATGCACGACAAGCCGGTCTGGTTCAGCACGCCGGGCGATTACGTCGAGTCGCTGCGCAGCGCCAAGGTGCTGGTCGATCCGGACGAGCGCCGCGCGCGCATCGTTGCCGAGGTCGAGGCGACCGCGCGGGCCGCGGGCGGCACTGCGCGCATTGACGCCGGCATCCTCGAGGAGGTCAACGGCCTCACCGAGTGGCCAAAGGCAGTGGCCTGCAGTTTCGAGCGCGAGTTCCTGGCCGTGCCGCAGGAAGCGCTGATCGCCACGATGGAGGCCAACCAGAAGTTCTTCCCGGTGCTGGACGCCGACGGCAAGCTCAGCGAGCACTTCGTCGGCATTGCCAACATCGAGTCGCGCGACGAGGCCGAGGTGCGCAAGGGCTACGAGCGCGTGATCCGTCCGCGCTTCGCCGATGCCAAGTTCTTCTTCGTCGAGGACATGAAGCAGGGCCTGGCGTCGATGAACGACGGCCTGAAGACGGTGACCTACCAGGCCAAGCTGGGCACCGTAGCTGACAAGGTCGCGCGCGTGGCAACGCTGGCCGAGCGCGTGGCGCAGGCGGTGGGCGTGGACCCGGCGCTGGCGCGGCGCGCGGCCGAACTGTCGAAGGCCGACCTGCAGTCGCGGCTGGTCAACGAGTTCCCCGAGTTGCAGGGCATTGCCGGGCGTTACTACGCCGCGGTCGCCGGCGAGCCGATCGAGTTGGCCAACGCGCTGGACGAGGCGTACATGCCGCGCTTTGCCGGCGACGCCATCGCGCCATCGAAGCTGGGCCAGGTACTGGCGATCGCCGAGCGCCTGGACACGCTGGCCGGCGGTTTTGCCGCGGGCCTGCGCCCGACCGGCAACAAGGACCCGTTCGCCCTGCGCCGCAATGCGCTGGGGTTGGCGCGCACGTTGCTGGAAGGCGGCCACGACGTGGTGCTGCACGAGCTGGTCGAAGCCGCGGTGGCGCTGCAGCCGACCACGCATCCGGAGCTGGGCGCGCTGGACATCACCCAGTTCGTGTACGACCGACTGCGCGGCTACTACACCGAGCAGGGCGTGTCGGCCGCGCAGTTCGAGGCGGTGTACAACGCGGTGCACGAATCGCTGCCCGACTTCGACGCGCGCCTGCGCGCCATCGGCGAGTTCACCACGCTGCCCGAAGCGGCGGCGCTGGCCGCGGCCAACAAGCGCAGCCGCAACATCCTGCGCAAGGTCGAGGGCGCGGTGCCGACCACGGTCGATGCCGCACTGCTGACCGAACCGGCCGAGCGCGAGCTGGCCGCGGCGGTGGACGCGGCCGTGGCCGACACCGACGCGCTGCTGGATGCCCGTGACTACGTCGCGGTGCTCGGTCGACTGGCGAGGCTGCGCCCGCAGGTCGACGCGTTCTTCGACGCGGTGATGGTCAATGCCGACGACGCGGCCGTGCGCAACAACCGCCTCGCCCTGCTGCAGCGGTTGAGCGACCGCCTCGGCAGCGTGGCGGCGATCGAGCAGCTGGCGATCTGACCGGCACGCCGGTCGCGCATGCGCCCATCCGCGAAGGGACTCGCCGGGGGATTCGGTGCGGGCGTTAATCACGCTTTGACACGCCGTGGGTATCCTGCGGCGATGCGCCCCCTCGCCCGCCTCCTCGCCTGCGCCCTGGCCAGCCTGTGCCTGACTGGCACCGCGCAGGCGGCCAAGGTCACCCGGGTCGACATCCGCGGCCTGGACGAGGCGATGACCACCAATGTGCGCGCCTCGCTGTCGCTGGTCGACGCCATCGACCGCGAGATCTCCGGCCGGCGCCTGGGCTACCTGGTGCGCGAAGCCGAGAACGAAACCCGCGAAGCGCTGGAGCCGTTCGGCTTCTACTCGCCGACCATCACCGTCGAGCGCAACCGCGACGAGGACGAGGCCGTCACCGCGGTCGTCATCACCGTGCAGCCGGGCGAGCCGGTGCGGGTACGCGCGTCGACGGTGGCGATCGAAGGCGCCGGCGCGGGCAATCGCTATCTCGACGAGGAGGTCGCCGCCTTCACGCCCGCGCCAGACGACGTCTTCGACCACGCGATCTACGAAGCCAGCAAGGCACGCATCACCCGCCGCCTGGCCGAGCGCGGTTATTTCGATGCCGACTTCATCGCGCGCCGCGTCGAGGTCACCCGCGCCGAGCAGGCCGCCGACATCGACCTGCGCTGGGACAGCGGCGACCGCTACGACATGGGCGCGACCACGTTCGTGCAGTCGCCCAAGCGCATCCTGCGCGACGGCATCGTCGAGCACTTCGTGTACTGGGAAGAAGGCAGCTATTACCACCAGGGCAAGCTCGACCGCCTGCGCGAATCGCTGGCGAGGCTCGACTACTTCTCCAGCATCGACATCGAACCGCGCCCACAGGACGCCGTGGGCGGGCGCGTGCCGACCACGGTGACGCTGACCCCGGCCAAGCGCTCGATCTACACCGCCGGCCTGAGCTACGGCACCGACAGCGGCGCGGGCGTGCGCCTGGGCGTGGAGCGCCGCTACGTCAACGACCGCGGACACAAGGCCTTGGCGCAAGTGGACTGGGCGGTCAAGCGCAAGACGCTGACCACGCAGTACCGCATCCCGGCTTTCGGCTGGATCGACGGCTGGTACACGTTCACTGCACAGGCCGCCGACGAGCAGACCGACTACATCGACAACCGCCGCATCGAGTTGATCGCCGCCCGCAACGGCGAGATCAACGCCAACTGGAACGCGGTGGCCTCGGTGCACGCGCTGCGCGAACGCTGGCTGTACGCGGCTGAACGCCAGCCACGTATCGTGGGGGGCGGTGGGTATCGCTACGGCAGCTTTACCTACCCCTCGCTGCGCGGTGAGTACCTGGACACCGACGACCGTCTGTATCCACGGCATGGGCTTGGCGGCGCCGTGATGCTGCGCGGCGGACTGGAGGGCGCGGGCTCGGACGCCAATTTCCTGCAGGCGCATGTCACCGCCCGGCACTACAAGGGCCTGGGCGAACGCAGCCGGCTGATCACACGCGGCGAACTGGGCCACACGCTTACCGACGCACTGGTCGACCTGCCGCCCAGCCTGCGCTTCCATGCCGGCGGCGATCGCAGCATCCGCGGCTACGGCTGGCGCGAAGTGGGTCCGCGCATCGGCGCCGATGGTGACAAGTTCCCGGTGGGCGCGAAGAACGTGCTGACCGGCAGCGTGGAGTACGAGCGGTATTTCAACGCGCAGTGGGGCGCCGCGGTATTCGTCGACAGCGGCAGCGCCTTCAACGACAAGCCTGAGTTCCGCACAGGCGTGGGCATCGGCCTGCGCTGGCGTTCGCCGGTGGGCCCCCTTCGCATCGACATCGCGCGCGGTCTGGATGACCCGGATTCGGGCTTCCAGCTGTACCTCAATATCGGCCCGGATCTGTGACCATGGCGCTGCGTCGACGCCCCCCGCCGCAGGACCTGACGCCCGAAGAGCGCGAAGCGCGGATCGTGGAATTGCGTGCACGGCGACGCGCACGGATGCGTTGGCTGGCAATCCGCGGCAGCCTGGGGGCCGGTCTGCTGACGCTGGTCGTGGCAGCCGCTGTCTATTGGCTGCTCACGACCGTCGGGGGGCGCGATGCGCTGCTGAAGCAGATCGTGGCGCGTTTGCCGGAGGGCGCTTCGCTGGCCTGGCGGGCGGCGGAAGGGCCTGCTGCCGGCCCACTGACCCTGCGCGGCGTGCGCTTCACCTACACGCCCGCCTGTCCGACCGATGAGACCGATTGCACACCGGGCGGCCCGGTGGTGTTCACCGCCGAGACGGTGGTGCTGGATCCGGCGATCCGGCCGTTGCTCGGCCGGCGCCTGCGCCTGGACGCACTGCGGATCAACGGCGCCACGCTGGACCTGCCCAAGGACGACACGCCGTTCGAACTGCCGCGCTGGCCCGATGTGTTGCCCGACATCCGGCCGCCGTTGGCCTTGCAGGCCGATGACGTGCGCATCGATGGCCTGCGGGTGACACGCAACAGGACGCCTTTGGTCAACATCCGCCAACTGCGGGGCGGCGTGGACGCGCAGCCGGGCACGCTGCACGTGGAGCGATTGGCGGTCGACAGTGACCGCGGGCGCTTCACGCTGCACGGCGACTACATCCCGCGCGACGACTACCGTGCAGACCTCACGGCCACGGCCGTATTCCCCGCGCCGGCTGGCACCACCGCGCCGCGGCTTGGGCTGGTGGCGCGCGGCGACCTCGCGCGCATGGACGTGGCGGTGGTTGGCCGGGCACCGGGCCCGGTCCGTGCCACGCTCACGCTGCGCGGCCGCGACCACCCGCGCTGGCAACTGCGCAGCAGCGCCGAGGCCTTCGACCCCGGCCTCCTTACTGGCAGCGATGCGGGCATTCCGCTGGCCTGGACGCTGCAGGCCAATGGCGTCGAAGGCGCCGCCGATCTCCGCGGCCGAGTGACGCGCGATGGGCAGACCGTGACCGTGCTGCCCTCGAAGCTGCGCCTCAACGAGCAGGTGCTCGACGCACAGCCGCTGGCACTGGCGCTGCTCGACGGCCAGGTGACCCTGCGCGGCCGCGCCGACCTGCGCGACCCAGACAACGGCACGCTGCGCTTCGCAGTCAACGCGCGCGGCCTGCGTTGGGGTGGACAGGACGGCACGCCGGCCATCCTCGCCCAGGGCGACTTCGGCCTCGCCGGCGCGTTGCAGGCGTGGGCCGCCATCGGCACCGCGCGGCTGGAGCGTGACGGGCAAGCCGCCGACGTGCGCTTCGACGCGCGTGGCAACACCGAGCGCGCCACGCTGAAATCGCTGCAAGCACGCATGCCGACCGGCACGCTCGATGCGCGCGGCGACGTGGCGTGGGCGCCTGCGTTGCGCTGGGCGTTGAACGCGAATCTGGCCGGCTTCGATCCGGGCTATTTCGCGCCCGCGTGGAAAGGCGCGGTGAATGGCGTGCTGGCCAGCCAGGGCAACACCCGCAGCGATGGCGGGCTGGAGGCCACGCTCGACGTGCAGCGCCTCGGCGGGCGGCTGCGCGAACGCGCGCTGTCGGGCCAGGGCCGCTTCGCCCTGCACGGTGCCGCCCCG
>CBFGOS010000110.1:0-7144 GCA_965650425.1 uncultured Lysobacter sp.
GCCGCACCGGACTTGCCAGCGGCGCCGGCCGCCTTGCCCTGCGGACCGCCGCGGTTCGGCGCATCGGATCCCTTCGCACCCTTGCCCTTGGCACCTTGGCCCGGGGTGTGGCCGCCACTGGCGCCCTTGCCGCGGCCCGGGAAGTCCGCACGCAAGTCATCCGACAGGGTGATGGGGCGCCCCCAGCGGTCATAGGTGGGCACGAACCCCTTCTTCAAACGGTGGAACTCGGCCGAACCCGGCTTGATACCCAACTCCTGCGCGACGGCGCCCCAGCCCTTGCCATGGTGCTGGCCCCAGTAGTCGGCCACATACCGGCACGGGCGTCCCAGGATCTGCGCGATCGCACACGCGTAGTACACGTCGCCCGGGGCCCAGCGACGGGTGCCCAGCAGCTCCACGACCAGATCACGCGGCGCGCCGTAGTAGCGCACCATTTCGTTGACGAATGGATCCTGGTAGCGGCTGCCGTAGCGATTGACGTCGCCGAGGTAGGAATCGACCCACACGTCGCCGCTGCGTGGGTTCCAGCTGATGCTGTAGTCCTGCGCGACGGCGGGGGCGGTGATGCCGGCCACCGCGGTGGCCAGCGCGAAGAGCAAGGGCTTGAATGAGCGCATCAGGGATCTCCTCGTGTGCGATGGGTGACGGGGCACGTGCGATGGTGTGCGGTGGGGCGCAGCGCGCCTCGTCGGGCGACGGGCGGATACTGGCCGCGCCACGATGAACATCCGGTGAGATGCGGCCTTCGCGCCGTGCGACGTTCAACCCAGTTTCATGCTGCGCGCAGTCTACCCCTGGCATGACGCACATGCGCTCGCGCGGAGCGCGAAGGGGCGAAAACAGCGACGGCACCGGAGAACGGTGCCGTCGGTAATAGCCAGGGAAGCGGGAGGCTCAGCGATAGCGCCAGCGGTAGCCATCCCAGTAGCGGTCGCGCTGGTCGTAGCGGTCACCGTAGTAACGGTTGTCGTAACGGTTGTCATAGCGGTGGTCGTAGCGCCCGTCGTAGTACTTCGCGGTGCAGCGGCCCCGGCTGTCGCAGCGCACGGTTTCGCGACTGCCCGGACCGTTGCGCCAGTACCCGTGGGCCTGGCCGTACGGCGGTCCCGCCCGGTAGCCGCGGGGCACCTCGCGGTAGTACGTGGGGCGACCATAGCGGTCACGCACGACGACCAGGCGGTCATCATTGCCGTAGTTGCCGTAGCGGTAATACGGCTGGCCACTGCGGTACATAACATCGGCCACGTCGACGATCACGCGCACCCAGTCGTCGGCGCCCTGCGCTTGCGCGGGAGCGGGCGCAAGGCCGGCCACGCCAAGGCCGGTGGCGAGGACCGCAGGGGCAAGCCAGCGGGAAAGCATGGTCATGGTCACATCTCCTTCGTACGGTCCACCCGCGATGGGTGGCCACGGGACCGAAGATGCAGAGGTGGCGGTGAACCGGTTTTTAACCGTGCCCCACCGCGCGCTGAATCCGCGAAGGCGTATACGCAGCGTTCACGCGAGTCGCGTCCGCGCGAGTGCGCGAACGGCCGCGGGCAGATCCGCCGCAGCAGCGACGCGTCGCATGCGTAGTGCATGCTGCGCCGGCACGGTGGCTTCGTTTTCGTGCGCCCACGTCGTGTGGTACGGCATGTAGACGCCCCATCCACCCAGCGCCAGCACCGGTGCGATATCCGAACGCAGTGAATTGCCGATCATCAGGAATTGCGACGGCTCGACGTCGAACTCCGCGAAGAGGCGCGCGTAGGTCTCGGTGTCCTTTTCACTGACGATCTCGATGCGGCGGAAGCGGTCGGCCAGACCGCACTGCTTCACCTTGGCCTCCTGGTGGAACAGATCGCCCTTGGTGATCAGCACCACTTCAAACTCGCTGGCAATCTCGGCCACGGCCTCGGGGATACCGGGCAGTAATTCCACCGGGTGGCGCAACAGGTCCTTGCCCATTCCGACGATGCGATGCAGGTCGGCGGCGCTGATGCGCTGGTCGGTGATTTCCACCGCGGCCTCGATCATCGACAGGACCATGCCCTTCACGCCATAGCCGAAGACCGCGATGTTGCGCTTCTCGATCTCGTACAGGTGGTCCTGCGCACCCCGCGCGTGCAGGTCGACGTAGCGGCCGACCAGCCGCTCGAACTCGGCTTGGGCTTCGTCGAAGTAGTCCTGGCTGCGCCAGAGGGTGTCGTCGGCGTCGAAGCCGACCAGGCGGATCGAAGAAGAGGCATTAGGCATGTGCGCAGTATGCCGCCAGCGCTCGTGCCGATGTCGGTGGAATGGGGGCCGGGAAAAACGGGGGGCGGCCCTGCGACCGCCCCCGAACACAGGCCTGTCAGCGTCCTTGGTCTTTTACTTCTTGGACGCGCCGCCGGCCTGCTTGCCAACGCCGCTGTTGGCGGCAGTCACATAAGCCTTGTACTCCGCACCGGTCAGCGCACCGTTGGCGTCCGCATCGGCCTTGTCGAATATCGCCGCCAGCGCCGCCATCGCGCCCGCTTCGTCCTTGCTCAGGCTGCCGTCCTGGTTGGCATCCAGTTCGGCCCAGGTCTTGCGGGCGGGGGCCGCTGCCGACACCGTCGCACCAGGCGCGGTGCCCGTGGCGGCGGGGTTGGTCGATGCGGCCGGATTGGCCGGGGCCGTGGCTGCGGCCGGCGAAGCACCATCCGCGGCCGGTGTGGTGGGACTGGCCGACTGGGCCAGCACCAGCGGGGAGGCCAGCGCGGTGGCGAGCGCCGCGGCACCCAACAGCGTCTTGCGGGAGAGGGTGGTCATCGATCGAATCTCCATGTTCGGAACGGGTGGGTGATCGGCCCGTGCGGGGGAGTGCACGGTGGGGGAGCCGAACGTCCCGCACCTTGCGGCCGGCAAGGTGAACGAAGGCATGGTCGCGAAAGCCAACTCCACGCGGGCTTAACCACTCATGCGTACGGGCGCGCTAGCGGCACCCCCAAACAGTGACGGGAGGCGGGGTTGGCACCCGTTCAGATAGAACACCCGTGGCTGAACACAACACATCGTTTACGAATCGGGCGTCGGCAGTTCCGATGGCGATGGCTCAACCGCCGGCTTCGGACTCGACGGTGACGACAGGCGTGCCGTCATCATCGAAATCGACCACCACGTACATGGGTTTGCAGCAGACCGGACAATCTTCGGTGTAACGCTGTTCTTCGGCGCTGTCTTCCAGGCGGAGCTCGATGCGCTCGCCACAGTACGGACATTGGACTTCGACGATCGGCAGCATGGTGGCACTCCCAGTGACGGCTATAACGGGCCCACAAAGTGGCATCGACATCGCAGGGTGCGTTCACCACGAGCGAACGCGGTTACGCCCGCCTTGCGCGCCCTCACGCATGGCTAACGGCCAAGGGAGAACGCTAGGGCCATGTGAGCATGCGCCCGCGACAGAGTCCGCGTGGTGGATGCGCGATTGGCGTCCCGCACATGCCGGCGGCCTGGCGGGCCACGACACCGATGAGGATGCCCGCATGAAGACCCGGCATGTGTTCAGTACGCGAGACGTGGCCAGCGCGCAGGCGGCGATGGATGCCGCCCGCGAGGCGGGGGTCGAAGACAACGACCTGCTGCTGGTCGCACGCTCGGACATCGAACTCACCGCAATTCCGAACGAACGCAAGGAAGCCGATACGGACATGATGCCCGCCGCAATGCGCGGTGCGGGCTACGGTGGCGCAACGGGGTTGCTGGTGGGCTTGGTGGCCGTCGCCATCCCCCCATTGGGCGTAACGCTGGCCGGTGCTGCGGCGGCCGGCCTGGCGGGTGCGATGCTCGGGTGCTGGGCCTCGGCACTGGCCGGGGCGTCCCTGCCCGACCCGATCCGCCGGCGGTTTGAAGGCGAGATCCAGGCCGGGCGCATCCTGGTTGTGGTGGATGGTTCGCGTGAGATGCTGGCCAAGGTCGAGCCCGCCATCATCCGCACCGGCGCCACGCTCCTGCCGTTCGAGGCGCCCAGCCTGATGGCGTAACTGCCGGGGGCAGCCGCCCCTGCTTTTGAACGATTGCCCGGGTACATGACCGGGCCAGTGAGCCGCGACACCACTTCGTCTAGCCTTGGCGGGCGGCCCGATGGTCGGACCGCGCGACCGACCGTGAACCGTCACATTGGATGACTAGAGTCGGCGCCTTCGTCGTCCACAGGGAATCGTTTGCATGTCCACACCATCGAAACGCATGGCGCGTCGGCTCTTGGCCCTCGCGCTGGCGGCGGCGCCGTTGGCCGCATCCGCCGACGTCTTCATCAACGAACTGCATTACGACGATGCCACCAGCAGCGGTGACGTCGGGGAGAAGGTCGAAGTAGTGGCCACGGCGGGCGAAAGCCTGAGTGGTTATCGCATCTACCTTTACAACGGCGCCACGCCGTCCGCGGCCACGTCCTATGACAATGACCTGGTCCCCACCGGCAGCCTCGTGACCTGCGGCGGCACGGTGCGGATCGCCACCGTGAGCTACCCCAGCAACGGCATCCAGAATGGCGCGCCCGATGCCATTGCACTGGTCAACGGCAGCGGCCAGCTGGTGCAGTTCATCAGCTATGAAGGGACCGTGACGGCTTCGAGCGGCCCGGCCGCTGGCCGCACCAGCACCAACCTGCCCGTTTCCGAGACCAGTTCCACGCCGGCCGGCACGTCACTGCAACTGGGCGGCAGCGGCAGCACGTATGCCAATTTCAGCTGGAAGGCGTCGGCGACGCAGACCTTCGGCACGTGCAACAACGGCCAAAGTTTCGCTGCGGCCAACCCGGCTCCGACCGTGGTCTCCACCTCGCCCGCGAATGGCGCGACGGGCGTCGCTGCCGCGACCGACCTGGCGGTGACCTTCAACGAATCGGTGGGCCTGACCACCGGCGCGTTCACGCTACAGTGCACGCAGAGCGGCGCAGTGGGCCTGACCCATCCGGCCAGCGGCACCAGCTTCACCATCACCACCGGCGCCACGCTGGTGGGCGGCGAAACCTGTACCTTCACGGTCAATGCGAGCAAGGTGTTCGACGCCGGCGGCGCGTCACCGGCACAGAACACCGTGGCCACCTTCACCGTCGCCAGCAGCGGTGGCACCGGCTATTACTCGCGGGTCAACACCAGCAGTGCCAGCCAGCTGCGCTGTTCGCTGCACGAGACCATCAAGGGCCACACCGCCTATCCGTACAGCGCGACCACGACCGACACCTGGGACATCCTCGAGATCGCCGACGAAGACCCGAACAACGCCGGCCGCATCCTCGACGCCTACCGCAACCGCAGCTACATCAAGGGCAGCGAGCGCGCGGGCACCGGCACCGGCATCACCTACAACCGCGAGCACACCTGGCCCAACTCGCTGGGCTTCGGCAGCGCCACCGGCGACAAGGGCCTGCCGTATGCGCCGTACACCGACACGCACATGCTGTATCTCACCGACACCACCTACAACGCCGACCGTGGCAACAAGCCCTACGCCAACTGCGCGCTGTCGGGCGGATGCGGCGAGCGCGCTACCGAAGCCAATGCCGGCTTTGGCGGCGGCTCCGGCGTGTACCCGGGCAACTCCAACTGGGTCAAGGGTCCGGACGGCAATAGCGGCTCGTTCGAGGTGTGGGGCCACCGCAAGGGCGACATCGCGCGCGCGGTGCTGTACATGGCGATCCGCTACGAAGGCGGCGTGCATCCGACCAACGGCCAAGGCGAGCCCGACCTGGAGCTGACCGACGATCGCAGCAAGATCGTCATCACGTCCGCCTCGCCGGCCTACATGGGCCTGCTCTCGACGTTGCTGGCCTGGCACCAGGCCGACCCGGTCGACAACGCCGAGCGCGAGCGCAACGAGGTGATCTACAGCTTCCAGGGCAACCGCAACCCGTTCATCGACCACCCGGAATGGGCGAGCGCGACGTTGTTCACGTCCAGCAAGCCGGCCAGCTGCCAGCTCAACTGAGCAGACAGGACGGAAAGGCCCGGGGACATCCCGGGCCTTTTCCCGTTGTGAGGCTCCCATTCGGGGCCTGCAGGTAACCACTCGCTCGGGGGCGGTCGCATAATCAGCCGGCACACCCCCACTGGAGCCACGCATGACCACCAAGGCCTACGGCGCCCACGCTGCCGACAAACCCCTCGAAGCCCTCGACATCCAGCGTCGCGCGCCCGGCGCGCATGACGTGCAGATCGACATCGCCTACTGCGGCGTCTGTCACTCCGATCTGCACACCGTGCGCTCGGAATGGGGCGGCACGCTGTACCCATGCGTCCCGGGCCACGAGATCGTCGGCCATGTCACCGCGGTCGGCAGCGACGTGAGCGGCTTCAAGGTCGGCGATACCGTCGGCGTCGGCTGCCTGGTCGACAGCTGCCAGCACTGCCATTCGTGCGATGAAGGCCTGGAGCAGTATTGCGAGAACGGCTTCACCGGCACCTACAACGGCAACACTGCCGACGCCCCGGGCCACACGCTGGGCGGCTACTCGCAGCGCATCGTGGTGAACGAGAAGTTCGTGCTGCGCATCCGCCATCCGGAGGCGCAACTCGCCGCGGTCGCGCCGCTGCTGTGCGCCGGCATCACCACCTGGTCGCCGCTGCGTCACTGGAACGCGGGCCCGGGCAAGAAGGTCGGCATCGTCGGCATCGGCGGGCTGGGCCACATGGGCATCAAGCTGGCGCATGCGATGGGCGCGCACGTGGTCGCGTTCACCACCAGCGAAAGCAAGCGCCAGGACGCGCATGACCTGGGCGCGGACGAAGTGGTGGTGTCGCGCAATGCCGCCGAGATGAAGGCGCATACGGGCAGCTTCGACTTCATCCTCAATACCGTGGCCGCCAGCCACGACCTGGATGCCTACACGCGCCTGCTGAAGCGCGACGGCACGCTGTGCCTGGTCGGCGTGCCGGAGCATGCGCACCCCAGCCCGAACGTGGCGGCGCTGATCTTTGGCCGCAAGGCGATCGCCGGCTCGCTGATCGGCGGCATCGCCGAGACACAGGAGATGCTGGATTTCTGCGCCGAGCACGGCATCGTCTCCGAGATCGAGCTGATCCCGGTGCAGCAGATCGACGCGGCCTACGAGCGCATGGTCAAGAGCGACGTGAAGTACCGCTTCGTCATCGACAACGCGACGTTGGCGGCGTAAGCCAAAGAGGCTCAGGATGCC
>CBFGOS010000111.1:0-7131 GCA_965650425.1 uncultured Lysobacter sp.
TGGGCTGGGACGCCTTCGGCCTGCCGGCGGAAAACGCCGCGATCAAGAACAACACGGCGCCGGCCAAGTGGACCTACGCCAACATCGCGCATATGAAGGCGCAACTGCAGCAGATGGGCTACGCGATCGACTGGTCGCGCGAGTTCGCGACCTGCATGCCGGACTACTACGTGCACGAGCAGCGCATGTTCGTGCGCCTGATGAAGCAGGGCCTGGCCTACCGCAAGAATTCGGTCGTGAACTGGGACCCGGTGGACCAGACCGTGCTGGCCAATGAGCAGGTGATCGACGGCCGCGGCTGGCGCACCGGCGCACTGGTCGAGAAGCGCGAGATCCCGCAGTGGTTCCTCAAGATCACCGATTACGCGCAGGAGCTGCTGGACGGCCTGGACAACCTCCCGGGCTGGCCGGATGCGGTCAAGACCATGCAGCGCAACTGGATCGGCCGCAGTGAAGGGCTGGAGATCCGTTTCGACGTGGTCGATGGCGCCGGCAATGCCGTTGAGCCGCTGACGGTGTTCACCACGCGCCCCGATACGTTGATGGGCGTGACGTTCGTGTCGGTTGCCGCGGAGCACCCGCTGGCGCTGCACGCTGCGCAGACCGATGCCGAGCTGGCCTCATTCATCGCCGAACTGCGCCAGGGCGGCGTGTCCGAGGCCGAGCTGGAGACGCAGGTCAAGCGGGGCCGCGACACCGGCCTGCGCGCCATTCACCCGGTCACCGGCGAGCAGGTGCCTGTGTTCGTCGCCAACTTCGTGCTGATGAACTATGGCACCGGTGCGGTGATGGCGGTGCCGGGGCATGACGAGCGCGACTGGGAGTTCGCACAGGCCTACCACCTGCCGATCAAGATGGTGATCGTCTCCAACGCCGTGCGCGATGCGCTGGCCGAACTGGGCATGCATGCTGGCCGCCACGTGGACGTGATGTCGAATGCACTGGGCGGCGCGTCCACCGACGTGTACGACAACAACGCCGCGGTGCAGGTCATCGAAGAGTTCCAGCGCGCCATCGCCGAACAGGGTGCGTACACCGAGCGCGGTTGGCTGGTGAATTCCGGTGAACTCGATGGCATGGACTTCCAGCAGGCGCTGGACACGCTCGCCGCGCGCTTCGAAGCCGAAGGTCGCGGCCAGCGCCGCGTGAACTACCGCCTGCGGGATTGGGGCGTGAGCCGCCAGCGCTATTGGGGTTGCCCGATCCCGGTGATCCTGTGCCCGACCTGCGGTGACGTGCCGGTGCCGGAAGACCAGCTGCCGGTGGTGCTGCCGGAAGACGTGGCCTTCAGCGGCGTCACCTCGCCGATCAAGGCCGACCCGGAATGGCGCAAGACCACCTGCCCGCAGTGCGGCGGCGCGGCCGAGCGCGAGACCGACACCTTCGACACCTTCATGGAGTCGAGCTGGTACTACGCGCGCTACACCTCGCCCGGCGCGGCGGACATGGTCGACGAGCGCGCGAACTACTGGCTGCCGGTCGACCAGTACATCGGCGGCATCGAGCACGCGATCCTGCACCTGCTGTACTTCCGCTTCTACCACAAGCTCATGCGCGACCAGGGCCTGGTCAGCAGTGACGAACCGGCGGTGAACCTGCTCACCCAGGGCATGGTGATTGCCGAGACGTTCTACCGCGAGCAGCCCAATGGTGCGAAGGACTGGTTCAACCCGGCCGACGTGGACGTGGTGCGTGACGAGCGCGGCCGCATCACCGGCGCCACGCTGCGCGCCGACGGCCAGCCGGTGGTCATCGGTGGCACGGAGAAAATGTCGAAGTCGAAGAACAACGGCGTCGACCCGCAGCTGATGGTGGGCAAGTTTGGTGCCGACACCGTGCGCCTGTTCTCGATGTTCGCCGCGCCGCCGGAGCAGTCGCTGGAGTGGAACGAGGCAGGTGTGGAAGGCATGGCGCGCTTCCTGCGCCGCTTCTGGCGCGAGGTTCTGACCCACGTATCCCAGCCCGACCATCCGGACGTGGCCGCGCTGCTGCAGGCCGATGCCGCGCTGACTCCGGCGCAGAAGACGCTGCGCCGCCAGTTGCACGAGACCATCCAGAAGGTGGGCGACGACTACGGCCGCCGCCACAGCTTCAACACCGCCATCGCCGCACTGATGGAGCTGCTGAACCACGTCGGCAAGTTCGAGGACATGAGCGACGCCGGTCGTGCCGTGCGCCACGAGGCGCTGGAGGCGATGGTGCTGCTGCTCAACCCGGTCACCCCACACGTGTGCCACGCGCTGTGGCAGGCGCTGGGCCATCCCGAGACGGTGCTGGAAGATGTACCGTTCCCGGCCGCCGACCCGGCGGCCATGGTGCGCGATGCGGTCACCCTGGCGGTGCAGGTGAACGGCAAGCTGCGTTGCACGATCGAGGTGCCGGTCAACGTCAGCAAGGAAGACGCCGAACGCCTGGCGCTGGCCGAGCCGAACGTGGCCCAGTACCTGGATGGCCTCACCGTGCGCAAGGTCATCGTGGTGCCGGGCAAGATCGTGAACATCGTCGCCAGCTGAGCCGCACCCGGTTCAGGTCCCGTCTTCCCAGGTCCAGCCTTGATGCAGATCGCCACCTCGTCCAGACTTCCCGCATGACCCGACGCCCGTTGCGCGCTCTTGCGCCCGTTGTCCTCGTGCTGGCCCTCGGGCTGGTGCTGTCCGCCTGCGGCTTCCAGTTGCGCAACGCCCTCACCCTGCCGCCAGACCTGGGGCCGGTGAAGGTGGTGTCGGCGGATCGCTACAGCCCGCTGGCCGAGTCGTTGGCGACGTCGCTGACGCGCGCCGGGGCGGTGCCCGCCACTGACGAGGCAGCGCCCGCAGCGGTGCTGGACCTGCTGTCCGAGCGGTGGGGCGACCTGCCCATCGCATTGGACGCCTTCGGCCGCTCACAGGAGTACAGCCTGCGCTACGCCGTGATCTTCGAGCTGCGTCGGGCCGATGGCACGGTGCTGGTCCCGCAGCAGGCGATCGAGCTGTCGCGCGATTACGTGTCCGCGCCCACCAACGCCATCGGTACCGAGGGCGAGCGCGAGGTGCTGGTGCGCGAGCTGCGTCGCGAGATGGCGGCCTCGGTGCTGCGCCGCATCGATGCCGTGGTTCGCCGGCAGGAGGGCGGGGCGGTCGCCAACGCGCTGACCCCGGTTGAGACCGATGCGGCGAAGGCCGCGATGGAAGCGGTCGGTGACGTGCCGCCCGTCGAAGACACCCCGGCGTCGCAGCCCAAGCCCGTCGAAGTCAAACCCTGAGATGGAGCTGAAGCCCGAGCAGCTGGCGTCCCAGCTCGAATCCGGGCCGCTCAAACCTGCCTACCTCATTGCCGGCCCCGAGACGCTGCGCGTGCTCGAGGCCGCTGACGCGTTGCGCGTGGCCGCCCGCGCCCAGGGCTACACCGAGCGCGAGGTCTACGAACAGGAAGGCAACCGCGAGCCCGATTGGGCCGCCATGGAGGCCAGCTTCAGCGCCCCCAGTCTGTTCGCCTCGCGCCGTCTGATCGAACTGCGGCTGCCGACCACCAAGCCGGGCAAGGAAGGCAGCCGGGTGATCGAGGCGTTCTGCGCCGCGCCTCCGTCCGACGTGACGCTGCTTGTCACGGGCGGTGAGTGGAGCAAGCAGCACGGTGGCAAGTGGAGCGAGGCGATCGGCCGCATTGGTCAGGTCGCCATTGCCTGGCAGGTGAAGCCACACGAATTGCCTGACTGGATCGAGCGACGCCTGCGCGCGCACGGCGTCCGCGCCGACCGCGATGCGGTTCAGGTGCTGGTGGAGCGCATCGACGGCAATCTGCTGGCTGCCGCGCAGGAAGTGGACAAGCTGGCGCTGCTGGCGGACGGCACGCCGCTGGGAGCGGCCCGCATGCAGGACCTGGTGGCCGACGCGGCACGCTTTGACGTGTTCCGCGTGCTGGATGCCGCGCTCAACGGCCAACCGGCGCAGGTGTCGCGCATGTTGGCCGGGCTGCGCGCGGAAGGCGAGGCGGTGCCCGCGGTCATGGGCATGGTCGTGCGCGAATTGCAGTTGCTCGCGCGGCTGGCACGGGCCCAGGCCCGGGGTGGCAACGCCCTGATGGGTGAGTTCAAGGCCCTTCGGGTGTGGGATTCCAAGCAGCCGGCGTACAAGCGCGCGCTGCAGCGGCACGCGGAAGGCCATTGGGATCGCTTCCTTGCGGCCGTCGGTCGCGTCGACCGCATGGCCAAGGGGCGCGAGGCCGGCGACGCCTGGGTGGCGCTGGAGCGCGTGCTGCTGGCCGTGGCCGAGCCGCGCGCCGCGCGACTGCTGCTGGCAACCGGGTAAGCCGGATGGACGACCTGCTGGTCCTCTACGGCGGGACCTTCGACCCCATCCACAACGGCCACTTGGCCATCGCGGGCCTGGTGCGCGACACCGTGCGGGCCGACGTGTACCTGATGCCGTCCGCCGACCCGCCGCACCGCGCGCGTCCCGGAGCGACGGCCGCGCAACGCGCGCGCATGCTCGACCTGGCGGTCGCCGGCGAGCGTGGCCTGCACGTGGACCGGCGCGAGCTGCAACGCGAGACGCGGTCGTACACGTTCGACACGCTTACGGCGCTGCGCGAGCGGGACGGTGAGCGGCGCCCGATCGCGTTGGTGATCGGTGCCGACAGCTTCCTCGGCCTGCCGACCTGGCACGCCTGGCGGTCGCTGTTCGGCCTCTGCCACTTCATCGTTGCCGAGCGACCGGGCCATGACCTGGACCTGCCGTGGCCCGTGGAACTGGGGCCGGCGGTGGAAGGTCGGCTGACGACCGACCCGGCCGCGCTGCGCCAAGCGTCCGCCGGTCGCGTGCTGCGGCTGCGCCATCCGCTGCGTCCCGAGTCCGCCACGGCCATCCGTCAGGCCATCGCCCAGGATGACGACCGGTGGCGCGGCTGGGTGCCCCCAGCGGTGGCTGCCTACATCGATCGCCACGCCTTGTACCGGGGTGATGACCGTGTGGACCGGGTCGCCGCCCCGGCTCCGTTATAATTTGCGATACGTGGCCTGCGGCCCACCCGCCGCCCCATTCCCCTAGCCGCGCCCTCCAAGAATCGAGAGTCCCCCGACCTTGTCCAGCCAAGCCCAAGTCATCAAGACCCGCCTGCCGAGCCCGCCGCCCTCCGTGGAGTCCCTGCTCCAGACGGTGCGGGATGCCGTCGAGAACCTCAAAGCCAAGGACGTGGTCGAAATCGACGTGCGCGGCAAGAGCACCGTCACCGACCACCTGGTCATTGCCTCCGGCACCTCCACCCGCCACGTGAAGTCGATTGCCGACGAAGTGGTCAAGTTCGCCAAGAAGCTCGACGTCATGCCGCTGGGCGTGGAAGGCGAGCGCGAGGCCGAGTGGGTGCTGGTGGACCTGGGCGACGTGGTCGTCCACGTCATGCTGCCGCGCGTGCGCGAGTTCTACGCGCTGGAGCGCCTCTGGACGGTTGGCGACCAGCGTCCGGAGACCGATGAGGGCAGCGGGACGGGCGCGGAAGATCGCCTGTAAATATTGCTGCGACGCATTGCGTCACATCACCATTGGCGGTGCCTCGGGCGCCGCCAATGTCATTTTGAAAAGGCGAGACAGGAGCCCGCAAAACCCGCCGCCGCGGGCGTTCGGGCCTTCTGGGCGCTGTGCGCCCCCGCGTCAAAAAGGGGGGCGACAAGCCCCGCCGCCAACCCTCGTCGCCCCCGGTAACATCCGCCTATGAAAGCCAAGTTGATCGCCGTAGGCGAGCGTGCCCCGCGATGGGTGGCCGAAGGCTTCGGCGAGTACCAGAAGCGCCTGTCGCACTGGCTGCCGCTTGATCTGGTGGAAGTGGAGCCTGGGCTGCGGGGCAAAGGCCGCGATGCGGCCCGCGCGATGCAGGATGAGGGCACCCGCGTCATCGGTGCGATTCCCAAGGGGGCCTGCGTGGTCGCCCTGGATGGCCGCGGTCGCACGTGGTCTTCAGAGGACCTCGCGCAGCGCCTGGAGTTCTGGCGCGCGCAAGGGCGTGACCTTGCCTTTCTCATTGGCGGCCCGGAAGGCCATGCCCCGGATGTGCTGGCTCGGGCGGACGAGAAGTGGTCCCTGGGACCGCTGACCCTGCCGCATATGCTGGTCCGGCTGGTGGCCGCCGAACAGTTGTATCGGGCGGCGGCACTGCTGGCCAACCACCCCTACCATCGAGCTTGACTCACCGTCCTACGGACGAACGAGGGCGGCCGGCTTGAGCCGCCCGCCGCGAACGGTTCACCGAGCCAGCCTGAATTCCACCGGCACCCGCCCGATCGCCTGCACCGGCACACCGGCATGCACCGCGGGCTTGAATACCCACCGTGCCAGCACCTGCCGACGTGCCGCCAAGTCCAGGAAGCGGTATCCACTGCTGCTCAGCACTTCCGCGCTTATCGGACGGCCATCGACGCCGACCAGCACCTCCAGCACCACGGTACCGCTGACGCCCGCACGCAGGGCTTCGCGCGGGTAGGCAGGCGGCGGCGCGCTTGCATACTGCAGTACTGCACCGGTCAGCACGTCGCCTTGGCCGACGTGGCCGGCGTCGTCGTCACCGCCAAGCGTGTCGTGCGTGGCATCCTCCGCTGCCGGTGTTGCTTGGGTGTCGCCCTCCAAGGGCGAAACGCGTGCCGGCGGCGCGGTGATCGGGTTGGGGCGGGCGGGTGTGGTGGTACGCACGGCTGCCTGCACCGGTTTGACCGGTACTTCGAGGGGCGGTGGAGGTGGCGGTGTCGGGCGCGTCTTCGGTATCCAGACGATGTCCTGCGCCACAGGCAGTGAAGGACGAAGCTCAGGGATGGCCATGGGGGCCAGCATCAGCAGCAGCACGGCCGCGTTGGTGGCGATTGCCCCGGCGCCGGCCGTGATCCGGATGGCGTCGAGCCGGTGGTGTCGGGCCGCGTGGGCAGCAGCGGCGTGGGATGCATTTGCGTACACCATGGTCCACCTCCTGGTTGGTCTGCACAGAACTCAACGCCTGGACGACACCGATGGGGTTACGCCATGCATGGCGCCTTGAATCGACGCTGCTCGTGTGCGGCTGAACGCTGGATGGCTGGAGGAGGAGCGGTATTGACGCGGTGACGGGCGGTCGATGCAACGCACCAGAAAGCAACAGGCCCGCAAGAGGCGGGCCTGTTGGTGCGCAACCTGT
>CBFGOS010000112.1:0-7103 GCA_965650425.1 uncultured Lysobacter sp.
TGCACCGTCACCGCGGACTGGTTGTCCTCGGCGGTGGAGAAGGTCTGCGAGGCCTTGGTCGGGATGGTGGTGTTCTTCTCGATGATCTTGGTGAACACGCCGCCCAGGGTCTCGATGCCCAGGCTCAGCGGGGTCACGTCCAGCAGCAGCACGTCCTTGACGTCACCCTGCAGCACGCCACCCTGGATCGCGGCGCCCACGGCCACGGCCTCGTCCGGATTGACGTCCTTGCGCGGCTCCTTGCCGAAGAACTCGGCCACCGCCGCCTGCACCTTCGGCATGCGGGTCTGGCCGCCGACGAGAATCACCTCGGTCACGTCGCTGGCGCGCAGGCCGGCGTCGTTGAGCGCGGTGCGGCAGGGCTCGATCGACTTGCGGATCAGGTCATCGACCAGCGACTCCAGCTTGGCGCGGGTCAGCTTGATGTTCAGGTGCTTCGGGCCGCTCGCATCGGCGGTCACGTACGGCAGGTTGACCTCGGTCTGCTGCGCGGACGACAGCTCGATCTTGGCGCGCTCGGCCGCGTCCTTCAGGCGCTGCAGGGCCAGCGGGTCCTTGCGCAGGTCGATGCCCTGGTCCTTGAGGAACTCCTCGACCAGGTAATCGATGACGCGCGCGTCGAAGTCTTCGCCGCCCAGGAAGGTGTCGCCGTTGGTGGCCAGCACCTCGACCTGCATCTCGCCATCGACCGAGGCGATCTCGATGATCGACACGTCAAAGGTGCCGCCGCCAAGGTCGTACACGGCCACCTTGCGGTCACCGCCCTTCTTGTCCATGCCATAGGCCAGCGCTGCCGCGGTCGGCTCGTTGATGATGCGCTTGACGTCCAGGCCCGCGATCTTGCCGGCGTCCTTGGTCGCCTGGCGCTGGCTGTCGTTAAAGTACGCCGGCACGGTGATGACCGCCTCGGTGACGGTCTCGCCCAGGTAGGCCTCGGCGGTCTTCTTCATCTTGGCCAGCACTTCGGCCGAGACCTGCTGCGGGGCCATCTTCTTGCCCTCGGAGGTCTGCACCCACGCATCGCCATTGTCGTGCTGGATGATGCCGTAGGGCACCAGGCTGATGTCCTTCTGCACTTCGGCATCGGTGAACTTGCGGCCAATCAGGCGCTTCACCGCGAAGAAGGTGTTCTTGGGGTTGGTCACTGCCTGGCGCTTGGCCGAGGCGCCGACCAGGACTTCGCCGTCCTTGGTGAACGCGACGATGGACGGCGTGGTGCGGTCGCCCTCGGCGTTCTCGATGACCTTGACGTTGCCGCCCTCCATGATCGCCACGCACGAGTTGGTCGTGCCGAGGTCGATGCCGATGATCTTGCCCATGGTGTTTCCCTCTCGAATCTTTGACTTGGGGGCGGCCGAACCGCCGATGGTCGCTATCTGGGGTCGCCGGAAACCACTTCAAGCGTCCGGCAATGCATTGGTTCAGGCGTCCTTGGCCACCACGACCAGCGCGGGGCGCAACAGGCGCTCGTTGAGCAGCCAGCCCTTCTGGTAGACCTGCACCACATGGCCCGGCGCGTGGTCCGCGCTGTCGACCATGCTCATGGCCTGATGGTGCTCGGGGTTGAACGGCTGGCCGGTGGGGTCCACCGCCACCAGACCGTTATCGGATACGACCTTGAGCAACTGCCGCAGGGTCAACTCCATCCCGTCACGCAAGGCATTGGCATCCGCGCCGGCGACGGCCAGTCCGGCCTCGAGGCTGTCGATCACCGGCAGCAACTCGGACAGCAGGCGCTCGTTGGCAAACTTGCGGGCCATCTCGACGTCGCGGGCCAGGCGCTTGCGCTGGTTGTCGAGCTCCGCGCGCTCGCGCAGGGCGTCCTCGGCGACCTTGGCCAGTTCGGCCTTCAGCTCGTCGATCTGGGTGTCAAACGAATTGAGGGCTTCGGCACCGGTCGTGCGCTCGGCGGCCTCGGCTTGGTTGGGGTCGGTCTGGTGTTCGTGGGTCATCATGCCTGGCGGTTCCCTGCGTGAAACGGACGCACCCTCCCTCCACGGGAGTGCGCAACAGCCCTGCTATGGGGCCCCCGCCAGAGGCTTTCAAGCGTCCTGGCCCATATCCGCCTGGATGGCATTGCCCAATGCGTCGGCAGCCGCCTGGACTACGGGGATCACCCGCTCGTAGGCCATGCGCGTAGGCCCAATGACCCCCAGCACGCCCAGCACCCGGCCGCCCGACATGTAGGGTGCGGACACCAGCGACACCCCCTCCAGCGGCGCCAGACCGGTTTCCTCGCCAATGAAGATACGCACGCCCGGCGCCTGCACCGTGCGTTCCAGCAACTGCAGGATCTCCCGCTTGCGGGCGAAGGCCTCGAACAGCTCGCGCAGGCGGTCCACGTCCGACAGCTCCTGCACGCCCATCAGACGGGTCTGCCCCGCCACGAGCATGTCCTCGTCCCCGGGCACCAGCACCTGCTCGGCCAGCTCCACCGACTGCGCCAGCAGGGTCTCCATTTCAGAGCGGGCACTGCGCAACTCGCGCACCAGCGTCGCGCGGATGTCGGCCACGGCACGTCCGGCGAAATGGGTGTTGAGGTAATTGGCGACCCGCTCCAGTTCCCCGCCGTCATACGGCCGCCGGGTATGGATGATGCGGTTCTGCACGTCGTTGTCGGCGAGCACCACGATGGCCAAGACCCGCTGCGCGTCGATAGGAACGAAGCCGATCCGCCGGAAGGCGAACTGCGCCCGGTTGGGCACGCTCACCACGCCCACGAAATGGGTCATCGCCGAGAGTAGCTCCGAGGCGCTGCCCAGCAACGCCTGGGTGCCCGAGCCTGCCGGCAGCTCGCTGCGCAGGCGCGACACTTCACCCTCGGGCAGTGGGGAAACCTGCAACAACGAATCCACGAACAGCCGGTAGCCCTGGGCCGTGGGCACGCGACCGGCGGAGCTGTGTGGCGCGCTCAGCAGCCCCACGTCTTCCAGATCCGAAAGAATATTGCGGATCGTCGCCGGGCTTACGTCCAGACCCGCATGGCGCGCCAGCGTCTGGGAACCCACCGGCTCGCCACTCTGGATGTAGCGGCCGATCAACGTGCGCAGCAATTGCCGCGCACGCGGGTCGAGGATGGGGTCGGAACGTCGGCTCATGTCCTTGATATAAGCGCCGGCGACAAGGGACGCAAGCGCGGCTCCCGGCCGCCGAGGTCGCCCAAGAGCCCCGCTGCACCGGATGCGAGCCCGCTTGCCGGTCTCGTTCGCTGCGACGCCGACGTGCCAGCCTGCCCTCCCCCGCTTGGCCCTCCGGCCGAGTCCCGGCACAATCCCACTGCATGCTCACGCACCTGTCCATCAAGCAATTTGCCGTCGTCACCGAAGCCGAGCTGGCCTTTGGGCCCGGCTTGACTGTCATTTCGGGCGAAACCGGCGCCGGTAAGTCCCTGCTCGTCGATGCGCTTGGCCTGATTTCGGGCTTGCGAGCCGACAGCGGCGTGGTCCGCCACGGCGCGGAACGCGCAGAACTTGTCGCTGAGTTCTCCTTGGCCGACACCCCCACCGCACTGGCGTGGCTGCGCGACAACGAGCTGGACGAGGAGGAGAGCTGCCAGATCCGACGCGTCATCCGCGCCGACGGCGGCTCCAAGGCATGGATCAACGGCCGCCCGGTCACCTTGTCACAGCTGGCGGACCTGGCCACCCGGCTGGTCGAGATCCACGGCCAGCACGAGCATCAGGCACTCATGTCCAAACCCAGTCAGTTGGCGCTGTTGGACGCCTACGGGCGGACCGACGCGCCCCGAGCTGCCGTGTTGGCCGCTGCGCGGCAGTGGAATGCGCTGCTGCAGGAACGGGATGCATTATCGGCCCGCGGCGATGTCGCCGAACGCACGGCGTGGCTTGAACACCAGTTCGCTGAGTTGGACCGCGAGGCCCTCGACGCCGACACGATCGCAAAGCTGCAGGCCGACCATCGTCGGCTCGCGCACGCGACCGACCTTATCACCGCCTGCGAGGCCACTTTCGCCCGCGTCGGCGGTGACGAGGGCCCCTCGCTGACACGGCTGCTGCAGCAGGCCCGGTACGACCTGCAGCGCGTATCCGAGCACGAGCCGCGGCTACTGGACGTCGATGCGATGCTCGACAATGCCGCGATCCAGATCGACGAGGCGCTGGTGCTCCTCGACCGCGTACGCAGCGATCTCGAACTGGACCCGGACGCGTTTGAAGGCTTGGAGCGCCGGCTGAGCCGCCTGCACGAGCTTGCTCGCAAGCACCGCATCGCCCCTGAGCAACTGGCCGCGCACCGCGACAGCCTCGCCGAGGAGCTGGTGGTGCTACGCACTGCAGGCGAGCGGGTCCAGCAACTGGATGGCGAGATCGATGCAGCCAAGGCGGCCTGGCAGCGCGCCGCGGCGGTGTTGACGGCAGCGCGCCGTGAGGCGGCACAGTCGCTCTCGGACGCCACCACCACCCTGATCGCCGAACTGGGCATGGGCGGCGGCCGCTTCGATGTCGCCATGGAGCCGCTGAACGACGAGCGCCCCGATCCCAACGGCGCCGAACGCGTGGAGTTCCTCGTGGCCGCCAACCCGGGGCAGCCCGCCCGCGCCCTTCGCAAGGTGGCCTCGGGCGGCGAGCTGTCCCGCATTTCGCTGGCCATCGAGGTGGCCGCCCTCGGCCTGGACGCCGTGCAGACGATGGTCTTCGACGAAGTGGATTCCGGCATCGGTGGCGCTGTCGCGGACATCGTGGGCCAGAAACTGCGCGCGCTGGGCGCCAGCCGCCAGGTGCTATGCGTCACCCACCTGCCGCAGGTGGCCGCCAAGGGGCATGCCCACTATCGCGTCAGCAAGGCTGCCAGCGAGGGCATCACGCGCAGCGCCGTGCAGAAGCTGGACGCCAAAGCCCGCGAGGAGGAACTTGCGCGCATGTTGGGCGGCGTGGAACTGACCAAGGAAGCACGCGCGGCCGCCAAGCGGTTGTTGGCCGACGTGGACTGATTTGCTCCCAGGGCAGCCCGGCCCGACCGGTTCCGGGCTTCGGCGCGTGCAATCCCGTGGCGCCGCGCAGTCGATTCAGACGCGCTTCTTGCGCACGTAGAGCACCAGCGAGTGCGCCTCGATCTCGTAGCCGTGCTTGGCCGCGATCTTCTGCTGCAGTGCCTCGATTTCGTCGCTCTCGAACTCGATGATCTTGCCGGTGTCCACATCGACCATGTGGTCGTGATGGTCACCTCGGTCCAACTCATACACCGACTGGCCCGCCTCGAAGTTGTGCTTGAGCACCAGGCCGGCCGCCTCGAACTGGGTCAGGACCCGATACACCGTGGCAAGGCCGATATCTTCCCCCTGCTCCAGCAGGTGCCGATAGATGTCCTCTGCCGTCATGTGCCGGGGCTTGGCCTGCTCGAGCAACTGCAGGATCCGCAGGCGGGGGTGGGTAACCTTCAAACCGGCATTGCGCAGGTCTTGCGATTCCATGTCGTCTCCATGAACGGACGGCACGCGGTGGGCGCGCAAACTTCCCTTCAGTGTATCATCGGGCTGATATCCGCCTGCCGCGAAACCCAATGCGAAAGCTTGTCCTGGTCCTCACCGTCGCCCTTGCCACGTCCGGCTGCGGCATCGTCTATCGCCAGCCCATTTACCAGGGCAACCTTCTGGAAAAGAGCGCTGTTGACCAGTTGCAGGCCGGCATGAGCAAGCAGCAGGTCCAGTTGCTGCTGGGAACGCCCTCGATTGCCGATCCTTTCAGCCAGAACCGCTGGGACTACACGGCCACGCAGCGCGTTGGCCGCCTCGCGCGCATCGAGAAGAAGAACCTGACGGTATTCTTCGAGAACGATGTCGTCGCCCGCTGGGAAGGCGATTACTTCCCCGAGCAGGACGAAGCACTGGCCAAGTCCGCGCGCAAGGAGTTCGGGCCCAACCTGGCCAAGGACAAGAAGAAGGGTCGCTGACCCGTCAAGCACCGAAAAGGGCCGCGGATCGCGGCCCTTTCTGCTTCAGCGCTTCTTCAACGGCCGTGCCTCGGCACGCTTGCGGCGGGCCGTCATCGGATCGATGGTGAGCGCACGCAGCAGTTCCACGCGATCGCCTTCGGCCAGCAGCGCCTCTGGCGTTGCCCGCATGCCAAAGATGGCAAAGCCGGCAACCTCTGGGTCCCCGGCCCAGCCAGCGGCCTGGACGGCGTCTCGCACGCATGCACCGGCCGACAGCTTCACCTCGACCGCTTCATGACGGCGCGGCCACGCACGCACCACCTGCACTTTCACGCCACCTCGCCCCGGTCCGCAACGCGGACAAAATCATCGACCATCCTGTCGGCCAGCCCCTGGAACCCGACGGCCATCGCGGCGCCCAGCAGCTTCACCGTCGGCTCGAAATCCAGCGTGAGCGTGACCTTGCACGCTGATTCGTCCAGCGAGTGGAACTCCCAGCGCCCCCCGAGCTTGCGGAATGGGCCATCGATGAGCCGCATGTCGATGTGGTGTGGGGGTGCCAGGAGGTTCTCGGTCATGAACCAGGTACGCAGCGCGCCCATGCGCAGGTCCAGCCGGGCGACCTTGCGGGACTCGCCTTCCTCCAGCACCTGCGCGGCTTCGCACCAGTCAAACCGCCGTGGATAGGCGGCCACGTCGTTGACCAGCGCGTACATGCGCGCGGCGGAATGCTCCACGAGGGCGGATCGGCGAATGGTCGGCATGGGGT
Source organism: uncultured Lysobacter sp. (assembly GCA_965650425.1). Taxonomy (GTDB): domain Bacteria; phylum Pseudomonadota; class Gammaproteobacteria; order Xanthomonadales; family Xanthomonadaceae; genus Aerolutibacter. The sequence goes on from CBFGOS010000112.1 coordinate 6,659, forward strand.
GGTCGCCTGCCGCCCCCACTTCGGGGACAATAGGCCCAATGGCAAAGAACAATGGCAAGACTGGAAAGGATAAGGCAAAGGGCGCGGGTGGCGGCACCATCGCGACCAATCGCCGCGCCCGGCATGATTACCACCTGGAGCAGAAGTTCGAGGCGGGCCTGGCGTTGCAGGGTTGGGAGCTGAAGGCGATCCGCGCGGGCCGCGCCAACATCGGCGAGGCCTACGCCCACATCCGCGACGGCGAGATGTACCTGCACAACGCACAGATAACCCCGCTGATTTCCGCCTCGACCCACGTGGTGGCCGACGAACGCCGCACGCGGAAGCTGCTGCTGCACCGTCGCGAAATCGACAATCTCATTGGCCGCATCCAGCGGGACGGCTATACCGCGGTGCCCACGGCGCTGTACTGGAAGGGCAACAAGGTCAAGGCCGAGATCCACCT
>CBFGOS010000113.1:0-7091 GCA_965650425.1 uncultured Lysobacter sp.
GGCATCTCGGCGCTGCAGATGGACATCAAGATCCAGGGCATCACCGAGGAGATCATGAAGGTCGCGCTGGCGCAGGCGAAGCAGGGCCGCCTGCACATCCTCGGCGAGATGGCCAACGCGCTGACCACGCCGCGCAGCGAGCTGTCCGAGTTCGCCCCGCGCCTGCTGACCATCAAGATCCACCCGGACAAGATCCGCGAAGTGATCGGCAAGGGCGGCTCGGTGATCCAGGCGATCACCAAGGAAACCGGCACCCAGATCGACATCCAGGACGACGGCACCATCGTCATCGCTTCGGTCAACGCCGCCGCTGCCCAGGCCGCCAAGGCGCGCATCGAGCAGATCACCTCGGACGTGGAGCCGGGCCGCATCTACGAAGGCAAGGTCGCGAAGATCATGGACTTCGGTGCGTTCGTCACCATCCTGCCGGGCAAGGACGGTCTGGTGCACGTGTCGCAGATTTCCAACGAGCGCGTCGAGAAGGTGTCGGACAAGCTCAAGGAAGGCGATCTGGTCAAGGTCAAGGTGCTGGAAGTCGACAAGCAGGGTCGCATCCGTCTGTCGATGAAGGCCGTGGCCGAGGGCGAGGGCCTGGCCGGCGAGTAATCGCGGCCGGATTCATCGCTGTACTTGTGGAGGAGCGGGCGAAAGCCCGCTCTTCTGCTTTTTGGGGAATGCGCGTTTGGATTTCCTGCATGGAGCCAATGGAGAAGCCCGTGAAAGACACCCGATTACTGACCCGCTACAAGGCATGGGCGAACGAAGTGTTTCTTTCGTTTGTTGCCACCCTTCCAGATGCGGAGCTCACCGCGCCTCGCCCCATTGTCTTCGGCAGCCTCATACGCACGCTCAACCATGTCCACGCCATGGATCATGTCTGGCAGTGTCATCTGCTCGGGAGGCCCCACGGCCTGACGACCCGCAACCCAGAGCATTGTCCTTCGATGGACGAACTGGCAGTCGAACAGCGCCGTATGGACGAGTGGTACGTGACCTACGTTGACACGCTATCGGAGAGCACACTCGCGGAGCCCGTCGAGTTTGAGTTCATTGGCGGCGGGACCGGGTGCCTGACCCGAGCAGAGATCCTGCTGCACGTCGTAAACCACGCCACGTACCACCGGGGCCACGCCGCGGGGATCCTTTACCACCTCAATGTATCTCCGCCCACCACGGATCTTCCAGTATTCCTAGGGCGCGAACGGCTCGCCTTGTCCGGCAACTGACCGCGACGTCGGGCCCGGGTTCTGGCTTCGCCTGATAGGTGCGATCGGCTTACGACGTGGCCACGCATGCCGTCCCGGACTTGCCTCGCCCCGGGAACGCTTCAGCGGCGTGAAAACAAATCGCTCTGGAGTTCAAACCGGTCCGAATCGATGAAGCCCGACAATCCCACGCCGACAAGCCGGTATCGCGTTCTCAATGGCAAGTCGACACGTGTCCGCAGTTCACATGCAACCCGTGCCAGGTCTTCCGCACTTGCAGGCGGGGCGGGCTGGGTGAAGCTACGGGTAAGGGTACGGAAATCGGCAGTCTTGAGCTTGAGCACCACCGTGCGCGCGATTCGGCCGGATTCCCGCTGGTAGCTGGCCCACGTCTTCTTTGCGAGTTGTCCGATGTGCGGTTCCAGCTCATCGAGCAGCAGGTCCCGTTCGAACGTGTCCTCGCTGGAGATCTGGACCGTAGGTCGTTCGGTGACGACCGGATGGTCGTCGATGCCGAGAGACAATTCGTGCAGCCGACGGCCCCATCGGCCAAAGCAGCGCTCCAACGCGTCGCCGCCCAAGGCGCGCAGGTCGCCAACGCTGGCGATGCCCAATTCCGCAAGCTTGAGTTCCATCACCTTGCCCACGCCGGGCAGGCGCCCCACCGGCAATGGCGTCAGGAAACTTTGCGCGTGTTGAGGGCGAACCACGAACAGCCCGTCCGGCTTGTTCCAGTCGGACGCGATCTTGGCCAGGAACTTGTTGGGCGCGACGCCGGCCGATGCCGTGAGGTCGGTTTCCTCCCGGATGGCCGCGCGAATCGCTTGAGCGGTTTCGGTGGCGGATGGGAGACCGGTTTTCGTCGCGGTGACATCGAGATATGCCTCATCCAATGAAAGCGGTTCGATGAGGTCGGTGTGGCGGGAAAAAATGTCGCGCACTTGCCGCGAGACGGCCTTGTAGCGGGAAAAGTCCGGAGGTACGAACACCGCATGGGGGCACAGTCTCTCCGCGCGGACCGCTGGCATTGCCGACCGGACGCCGAACTTGCGGGCCTCGTAGCTGGCCGCGCATACCACCGAGCGGGCGCCGCGCCACGCCACGACCACCGGACGGCCACGTAGGCTGGGGTCGTCGCGCTGTTCCACGGAGGCATAGAAGGCATCCATGTCGACGTGGAGAATCTTGCGAGGCGAGGGCGACAAGGCAGTGCGGGATGGGGTGTTAGTTAAAATACTAACGCCATTGGGGGGCAGTGGCCATGATCCGGTCCGCCTCGAGCTGGTGCGGGCCGCACGGGGCTGGGGGGCAACACGCTGGTCAGGTGGATGCGGTAGCGTGGGGTACAGCGGGTTCGCGCTTTGAGCGCAATCAAGGTCAGCCGTAACCATAACGGCGAGGATCAGCTCCACCGGCGATGAGTACCTATTCCCTCGAGTATTTCTTCAATCCCAAGTCCGTCGCCGTGGTTGGCGGCAGTCCGCGCGAACGTTCGCTCGGGGCTGCCGTGCTGCGGAACCTGCGGTCTGGAGGTTTCGCGGGCCACGTCGGGTTGGTCAACGCGCGCTATCGCGAGATCGGCGGGGTGACGGCGGTGCGCCATCTGGGTGAGCTGGGGTGGACGCCGGATCTGGTCGTGCTTGCCGCGCCACCCGGCAAGGTGGTGGAGTTGACGCAAGCCGCTGCGGAACAGGGCACCCGCGCGGCCATCGTGCTGGGTACCGACCTGGGGCATGGCCCGGGGTCAACGGCGGCGCGGCTGGTGGACGTGGCGCGGGCGCAAGGCCTGAGATTGGTCGGGCCCAATGGACTCGGGATCATCGCGCCACACGCGCGGCTCAATGCCAGCTTCTCCGCCCACCATCCGCCGGCGGGCGACATCGCGGTGATCTCGCAGTCGGCAGCGATTGCCGCGGCGCTGGTGGAGTGGGGCTCCAGCCGGTCCGTCGGTTTTTCCGCGGTAGCGTCCTTGGGCGAAGAATTGGACGTGGACTTTGCCGACCTGCTGGACTTTTTTGCGCGCGACCATCGCACCCGGGCGATCATGCTCTACGTCGAGTCGATACGTGATGCGCGCAAGTTCATGTCGGCTGCGCGGGCGGCGGCGCGGCTCAAGCCGGTCGTGGTGGTCAAGTCCGATCGCCATGCCCGCGCCCCTGAGCGTCCGCAGACGCACTCCGCCATGCTGGCCTCACCGGATGCCGTGTATGCGGCTGCCTTCCAACGGGCAGGCATGTTGCGCGTGCTGGCGCTGGACGAACTGTTCGCGGCGGCCGAGACGCTGGGGCGCGTGGATACATTTCCGGGTCCGCGCTTGGCGATCTTCGCCAACGGGCGCGGCACCGGCATGCTTGCCGCCGACCGCCTGCGCGACATGGGCGGAACGCTGGCGCGACTGGGGGACGATACCGTCGCGCAGTTGCGCGGCATCGCTTCGTCGGTCTGGCCGGGCGCCAATCCCGTGGACATCAATGGTGGCGTGGGCAATGCCGAGTATGCGGCTGGATTCTCCGCGCTGGCTCACGATCCCGGCAATGACGCGATCCTGGTATTGAACGTGCCGACCGCCCTGGTACCAACCGAAGTGCGGGCACAAGCGCTGGCCGATGCGCGCCAGGCATTGCCACCCGCCTTGGGACGCAAGCCGGTGTTCGCGGTCTGGCTGGGCGCGAACGACGAGGCCATCCGCCAACTCACCGCGGCGCGCATACCGACGTACGCTACCGAGGCGGATGCGGTCCGCGGCTTCATGTATCTGGTGCGCCACCGGGAGGCAAAGACCACCCTGATGGAGACGCCGCCGAGCCTGCCGGACGACCTGGTCGTCGACATGGCAACCGCTCGCGACACCGTGGCCAAGGCGCTTGATGAGGGACGCGAATGGCTCGACCCGGTGGAGGTCGCCCGCGTGTTGCAGGCGTATGGCATCCCAGTCACTTCCGTCGTTGCTGCGTGCGATCCGGATGAGGCAGCCAGACTGGCTCAGCCGTTGTTGGCCGAAGGCGGTGCCTTGGCGGTCAAGATTCTGTCGCCTGATATCACGCACAAATCGGACATCGACGGCGTGCGCTTGCACCTGGCGACGGTGGCCGCAGTGCGTGAGGCGGCGGAATCCATCCTTTCGCACGCTCGTCAGTTGCGGCCGAATGCGCGGATCGACGGCGTGACGCTGCACCCGATGGCCGTGCGGCCCAAGGCGCGCGAGCTGATTGTCGGGGTGGTGAACGACGCGACGTTCGGGCCGGTGGTGGTGTTTGGGCGGGGCGGAACCGCGGTCGAGATGATCAACGACAAGGCGCTGGAACTGCCGCCGCTGGATCTGCGGCTGGCACACGACATGATTGGTCGGACGCGCGTCTCGCGCCTCCTCAAGGGCTACCGCGACGTGCCCGCGGCAGACGAGCGCGCGGTGGCGCTGGTCCTGGTCAAACTGGCCCAGCTGGCCGCCGACGTGCCCGACATTCGCGAGATCGACATCAATCCGTTGCTGGCCGACAAGGACGGCGTCATTGCGGTCGATGCCCGAATCGGCGTGTCGGCGCTAGCGCGATTGCACAAGGGACCGGGGCATCCGCGGTTTGCCATCCGGCCCTATCCCAGGGAGTGGGAACGTGAAGTCCAGCTAGGCCATGGGCGCCAGGTGTTCGTGCGCCCGGTGCGGCCCGAGGACGAGGCGATGTTCCGCGAGTTCTTCACGCATGTCTCCGAGGATGACCTGCGGATGCGGTTCTTCCAGGCGATGCGGCATTTCAGCCACGAGTTCATCGCGCAGCTCACGCAACTGGACTATGCCCGGTCCATCGCCCTGGTGGCCATCGATCCCGAGCACGGGCACATGCTGGGAGCCGTGCGCCTGCTGGCCGATGCCAACTACGACCATGGCGAGTACGCCATCCTGGTGCGGTCGGACCTGAAGGGGCACGGGCTGGGCTGGCGACTGATGCAGATCATGATCGAGTACGCGCGCTGGCTGGGCCTGCGCTCGGTCGTGGGTGAGGTGCTTCAGGAGAATCGCACCATGTTGGAGATGTGCCGGGCGCTGGGTTTCAAGGTGGCGCCCAGCCCCGACGATCCGTCGATCATGGCGGTCTCGCTGCCCATCGAGGGCAACGCGTAAGCGTGTGTTGTCAGACGAGTCCGGTTGCGTAGAACGTGGCGATGACCACGAACACCGCGGCCGTCTTGATCAGGGTAATGGCGAAGATGTCCTTGTAGGCCTGCCGGTGGGTCAGGCCGGTCACCGCTAGAAGGGTGATGACCGCGCCGTTGTGCGGCAGCGTGTCCATGCCACCGGAAGCCATCGCGGCTACGCGATGCAGCACTTCCATGGGAATTCCCGCCGCGTTCGCATTGGCGATGAAGGTTTCGGCCATCGCTGCGAGCGCGATGCTCATGCCGCCTGACGCCGAACCCGTGATACCTGCCAGTGCAGTGACGGTGACGGCCTCGTTGACCAGCGGGTTGGGGATGGCGCTCAGCGCATTGGCTACCACCAGGAAGCCGGGAAGCGCCGCGATGACGGCGCCGAAGCCATATTCGGAGGCGGTATTCATGGCGGCCAGCATGGCGCCGCCGATCGCCGACTTGGTGCCTTCCGCGAAGCTGGCCATCACGGGCTTCCACGCGAAGGCAATCACGCAGGCGATGCCGACCAGCAGCGCACCTTCGACGGCCCAGATAGCGGCTACCTTCGAGACTTCCTGCACGACAGGTGGTGTGCTGCCGATCACCGCCGGGTCGAAGGCATGGCTGTCACCGTAGAAGGCTGGGATCCAGCTGGTGAACAGCTTGTTGCTCACGCCGACGAGGACCAGCGGCAGGAGTGCGATCAACGGATTGGCAAGCTGGCCGCCCGAGAACGCCGCGGGCTCGTTCACCAGCGCAGCGGCGTCGGCGTAGCCTTCGCCGGCCCTCAGCGCGGCGCGGCGACGCCACTCCAGGTAGCTCAGGCCGACGATAATGATGAACATGCCGCCCAGGGTGCCCAGCCAGGGCGCCGCCCACGCGTTGGTGCCAAAAAAAGACGCGGGAATGATGTTCTGGATCTGCGGCGTGCCGGGCAGCGCGTCCATGGTGAAGGTGAAGGCGCCCAGCGCGATGGTGCCCGGGATGAGGCGCTTGGGGATGTTGCTCTGGCGGAACAGTTCCGCGGCAAAGGGGTAGACCGCGAAGACCACCACGAACAGCGAAACGCCGCCGTAGGTCAGCAGCGCGCAGACGATGACGATGGACAGCATCGCCCGGCTGGCGCCCACCAGCTTGATCGTGGCCGCCACGATGGACTTGGAGAAACCGGAGACCTCGATCAGCTTGCCGAAGATCGCACCCAGCAGGAACACCGGGAAATAGAGCTTGAGGAAGCCCACCATCTTGTCCATGAACAAGCCGGTGAACATCGGGGCCACCAGCGATGGGTCGGTCAGCAGCACCGCGCCCAGTGCCGCCACGGGCGCGAACAGGATGACGCTGTAGCCGCGGTACGCCACGAACATCAGGAAGCACAACGCGGCCAACACGATCAGGAACGCCATCCCCAACTCCAGAGCCTTTCAGGTGGGTGGAGTCTCCGGATCGTTGGGGTCGGGTGGCATTGTCCGAAGGTACAGATGCCGGTTTGGCGGGGCTCTCCTAGTCTTGCGGCCATGGTGGGACCGTCCCATCAGGCGCTGGCCAATGGGCCGGGCCACTACGAAATCGGGGGAGGAGTGCCGTAATGGGTCGTAGCAAGAACAGCCGCAAGTACCTGAGCCTGGCCATCGCCAGTGCGCTGCTGACGCCGGCGGCATGGGCGCAGGAGTCGGCGCCGGCGGGCCAGCCGTCCGCGCAGGCCACCACGCTGGACAAGATCACGGTGACGTCGCGCAAGCGCGAGGAAACGCTGCAGGA
>CBFGOS010000114.1:0-7057 GCA_965650425.1 uncultured Lysobacter sp.
CGCGCCGGCCGCCGACGCCACGCGCTACGGCACCTGGGGCATCGACACCGCCGGCATGGACCGCGGCGCCAAGCCGGGTGCCGACTTCTTCGGCTATGTGAACGGCGCGTGGGCCAAGAACACCCCGATTCCGTCCGACCGCTCCAGCTACGGCTCGTTCATGGTGCTGCGCGACCTGTCCGAGGCGCGCGTGCGCTCGCTGGTGGAAGGCTATGCGCTGGGCGACCCGGCCCAGGACGGCGACGCGGCCAAGGTCGCCGCGCTGTACCGTGGCTTCATGGACGAGGCGGCGATCGAGGCGCTGGGCGCCAAGCCGCTCAAGCCGCACCTGGCGGCCATCGCCAAGGTGAAGGACAAGGCCGCCATGGCCGAGCTGATGGGCCGCGCCAGCGGCAGCCTCGGTGGCAGCTTCTTCGGCGCCTTCGTCTCCGACGACGCGCGCAATCCGGACCAGTACGCCCTGTACCTCGGCCAGTCCGGCCTGGGCCTGGGCGACCGCGAGATGTACCTGGACGCCAAGTTCGCGCCGCAGCGCGAGCGCTACCAGGCTTACGTCGAGCAGATGCTGACCATGGCCGGCTGGCAGAAGCCCAAGGACAACGCTGCGAAGATCGTGGCGATGGAAACCCGCATCGCGCAGGCGCACTGGACCCGCGCCGAAAGCCGCAACCGCGACAAGACCTACAACCCCACAACGCTGGCCGAAATGGACGCCAAGGCGCCGGGCTTCCCCTGGGCGACCTTCTTCAAGGCGGCCGGCGTGGATTCCGCCAACCGCGCCGTGCTGCGCCAGGACACCGCCTTCCCGAAGATCGCGCAGGTCTTCGCCGAGACCGACCTGGACACCCTGAAGGCATGGCAGGCATTCCGCACCACCGACGAGGCCGCGCCGCTGCTGTCCAAGGCCTTCGTGGATGCGGAGTTCGAATTCCGCAGCAAGTTCCTGTCCGGCCAGCCGGAGCAGCGCCCGCGCTGGAAGCGTGGCGTGGCCTTCGCCGAGGCCGCGATGGGCGAGGCGATTGGCCGCGACTACGTGCAGCTGTACTTTCCGGCCGAGTCCAAGGCCAAGATGGACGAGCTGGTGACCAACGTGAAGGCCGCCATGCGCGCGCGCCTGGACAAGCTGGAATGGATGGGCCCGGCCACCCGCGCCGAGGCGCTCGCCAAGCTGGAGAACTTCGGCCTGAAGATCGGCCATCCCGAGAAGTGGCGTGACTACGCCAGCCTGGCCATCGTCAACGGCGACGTCTTCGGCAACGCCCAGCGTTCCCGCCAGTTCGAGTGGGATTACCGCCGCGCCCGCATCGGCCAGCCGGTGGACAAGGCCGAGTGGGGCATGACCCCGCAGACGGTGAATGCGTACTACTCGTCGGTGAAGAACGAAATCGTGTTCCCGGCCGCCATCCTGCAGCCGCCGTTCTTCGACCCGAAGGCCGACCCGGCGGTGAACTACGGCGGCATCGGCGGCGTGATCGGCCACGAGATCATCCACGGTTTCGACGACCAGGGCCGCAAATCCGACGGCAAGGGCGTGCTGCGCGACTGGTGGACCGCCGAGGACGCCGCGCGCTTCGAGGCGCAGGCGGCCAAGCTGGGCGCACAGTACGAGGCCTATCCGTTCCCGCAGCTGCCAGGCATGCACATCAACGGTCGCGTCTCTATGGGCGAGAACATCGGCGACCTGGGCGGCCTGACCATCGCGCTGGAGGCCTACCGCCGTTCGCTGGGTGGCAAGCCGGCGCCGATGATCGACGGCTTCAGCGGCGAGCAGCGCTTCTTCATGGGTTGGTCGCAGGTGTGGCGCACCTTGTGGCGTGACGACGCGCTGCGCCAGCAGCTGGTCAATGGCACGCACTCGCCGGGCCACATCCGCGCGTTCGCGCCGCTGCGCAACATCGATGCGTGGTACGAGGCGTTCGGCATCACCCAGGCCGATCCGCTGTGGGTGGCACCGAAGGATCGCGTGCGCATCTGGTAATGGGCGCGCCGTGACAGGCAGGCCGTGATGGAGGAGGGGCCGCGATAGCGGCCCCTTTTCTTTTCGATGTCGTTCAAGTCAAAGGTGCGCTTGGACGGCGCCTTGACGGCCGGGTGGTTACCGTGGGGACTGCTTACGCCCCTGTTGGAGTTGCCCCGTGGAAGCCGGTTGGGATTGCCTGGTGGTCGGTGCAGGACCTGCGGGCCTGTCGGCCGCGTTGTACCTCGCCCGCTACCGGCGGCGCGTGCTGGTGCTGCACGACGGCAAGGCGAGGGCGGCGCGCATCCCCCGCACACACAACGTGCCGGGTTTTCCCGATGGCATTGCGGGCCCGGCGTTGCTCGAGCGCATGGCCGAACATGCGACACGTTTCGGAGCGGTGATCCGGGAAGCCGAGGTGGTGCGTGCGGAGCACACCGACGGACGTTTTTTGCTGCATACAGCCGATGGCAACACAGTTGCGTGCAATGCCTTGATCCTGGCGACCGGCCTGCACCTCAACCAGATTCCCTTGCCCGACGACGTGCATGAAGCCGCAATACGCGCCAACGTGCTGCGCTACTGTCCCGTGTGCGACGGCTACGAGCACATCGACCGGCGCATCGCCGTGATCGGCTGCGATGCCAACGGCGCGGACGAGGCGCTCTTCCTGCGCGACTACACCGCGCACCTGACGCTGTTGCCTCGGTCGCATGCGGAGCTGTCCGCAACGCGACGCGCCGAACTCGCCGCGGCGGGCATCAGGGTGGAGGACCGTCCGGTGGCGCGGTATGCCCCGCACGCGCAGGGATTCGACATCCACCTGGAGGGCGATGCCGCGCCGATGCAATTCGACGTGGTCTACCCTGCGCTGGGCGTTCGGCAGCGGACCGAATTGGCCGCGATGCTGGGCCTGCCGCTGGGCGAGGCGGGCTGCGTGGCGGCTACCTCACCGCTGGGCACGGCCGTGCCGGGCCTGTACTGTGCCGGCGACATCGTTGAAGGCCTGGACCAGATCAGCGTCGCCCTGGGGCATGGCGCCGTGGCGGCGACGCGCGCGCACAACTGGCTGCGTGATCAGGCCGACCGGGCCATGCACTGCCGGTAGCGTTTCTCGACGCGCGTGGCGAACCACTCGGTGGTCAGGCGACGGGTGATCTTGGGGCTCTGCAGGCGAATGCGCGGCATCAATGCACGCGGCAATGGCTTGCCGGCCTGGCGCTCGGCCATGGCAAAGACGCCCCGGTACAGTTCGGTGTCCTCGAAGCGCAGGGAATGCCCCAGCTTGAGCGCGCGCCGGATCGCGGCGTCGTCGATGCCCAGCACGGGCGTCAATGTGCGTGCCGCCAGTTCGGTCTGCCCCACGTGGTCGCGGTCCACCCCGTGGGCGATAACGTCGCCGTCCAAGTCCAGCGGGATGCCACTGGCCACGCTCAACGCGTTCTGGAACGCCGCGTTGCGGCTGGCATAGAGGCCGGCATTGAAGTCGGCAAAACGGTAGCGAAGGTGCGGGTATGAAGTCTCATACGCCAGCAGGTGCGCGATGCCGAAGTAAACGCCACCCCGCCGACTGAAAACCTCGTCGCGAATCGAGCCCGAAACCGGGTAAGGGTACGGCCGTGCATCCGCGAACGCTTCGGCAAACGCGATGCTCACCTGCATCGCGCCGCCGGTGCGGACCGGGTTGGCGCGGCCCAGCAGGCGTCGGCCCAACGGCACTTTTTCGATCAGGCCCTCGTACAGGTTGCTCAGGTCCCGTTCGGTTCGCACGGCGGCCAGGTGCTCCGCGTAGGGGCGACCATCGGGCGCGTCCATCTCCAGCGCGGCGGCCACCACGAACCGCGGCACGCCGAGGTTGCCCGCGCGGTTCTCGATTTCCTTTCGCGCGATCCGGGCCAGGCCCGGCACGGCCGGGTCGGGGTTGTAGCCGGTCTCCTGCTCGATCACGGCCAGGGCCGCGCACAGGTTGGGCGCCACCGGTCGGATGCCCAGCGAGCTGAAGGCCACCTGGATGTCCTGCGCCCAGTCGGCCCGGTCGCGCAACGTCACGGGGAGCAACCGAGTGACCTGCGCGCGGATCTGCGCAGGCGTGGGCTGCGGTTCGGGCCTGGAACAGGAGGCCAGCCCGAACAGGCTGGCCAGCAGGAGGAGGGGGACGAAACGACTGGAAGGCATCCGCGCAGGGTACCGGCACGCACGCCGGCGCGCACGCCCGAAAAGCCGGCCCATGCCCCCCCTACATGACCGCCAGCGCCTGATTGGTGAAGTGCCCCGGAAACTCCTCCGCGATTTGCACCTTGCGCTCGATCGATTCGAGGATCGACGTGGCGAAATTGACGCCCGCCATGTCACTGCACGACTGCAGGTTGCCCGGGCTGAAGACGTTCACTTCCAGGATGGTGTCGCCGATGATGTCGATGCCCACGAGGAACATCCCGTCGGCCAGCAGCTTGGGGCGTATCAGCTCGGCGACGCGCAGTTCGCGCTCGGTGATCTTCACCGGCACGGCCTTGCCACCGGCGTGGATGTTGCTGCGGATGTCGTCCTTGGAGCTGACGCGGCGCATGGCGGCGTACTTTCCATCCACGCACAGCGGGCGGCCGTTCATGAGGAAAAAGCGGATGTCGCCTTTCTCCGCTTCCTTGACGTAGGACTGGGCGATCACGTATCCGTCGCGGCTGATCGCGTCGATCATCTGATTGAGGTTGGCCGCTGACTTGGCGTTCACCAGGAACACGCCCTGGCCGCCGGAACCCTGCAGCGGCTTCAGCACGACCTTGCCGCCGTGCTTCTTCGCGAACTTCTTGATGTCGTCGGGTTTGCGGGTGATCAGCGTCTCGGCGCGTACTGCGCGTGGGAACGACTGGAAGTACAGCTTGTTCATTGCATGCGACAACGAATCCGGGTCGTTGAGCACCAGCACGCCACGCTCGATCGCCCGACGGCCGAACTGGATGCCGATGTCCTGTGCCCACGGGCGATCGATGGCGTCGTTGGATGGGTCGTTGCGCAACATCAGCACGTCGATGTCATCGATGTCGATCAGCTTGGTGGCCTTGGACGCGCCACGCATGTCCTTGAAGAAACTGTCCAGGGAGCGCGTTCGGGTCTTGGCGGCGGGTACGAAATGCGCGTGCACGCGGAGTGCATCATCGGGGCTGAGCACGAAATCGTCGGGCGTGATGTAACACACGTCGTGCCCGCGGCGGGACGCCTCGTGCGCCAGTACGGTGGTGGTGTAACGCGGGTACTCGTCCTTGATGGCATTGACGAAAAAGGCAATTAGCATGGCAGTCAGCCTCGCAACAGATCGATGAAGGGGATGCCCTGGGTGATCCGGGCGATGCGCGCCTGGCTGTCGGGGCGGGAAAGGAACTGGGGCACCACGAGCGGCGCGCGGAGGATGCCGCGCACCCTCAGGTCATCAACAATGGGGATGTGGCGTGGCGCGATCTTTCCGCACCAGAACGGCGTCAGGTCCTGGCCTCGCGTGACCATGTCGAACACCTCGGACATGCCGCGCAGGTAGATGGCGTCCTTCGTCAATCCGCCCGATCGATGCACGCGGGTGGCAATCGAGAAGGCGGTTTGCGCCTGGAACCCGTGGCGATCGCGGAGCAGACGCCATGTGTCGATGAATTCAGCGCCCTCGAGCATGGCGTGCACCGCGACCACGCGCGCAGCCAGCAAGCGCATGCGCGCGCGCGTGAGTCCGCCGGAGGCATACTCCGCAAACACGCCCAGGCCCTCCTGGATGCCTTCATACGCGGCCAGGCCGTTGCCGAACACCTGCAGGCCTTGCTGTCGCCCGTTGACGCACGTGAGTACGTGCACGCTGACCTCGTGCTGCAGCAGGGCGTCGAGCCGGTGCGCGGGCATGCGCGTTGCACTGGAAATCAGCAGCGTGGTTCCCGAGACCATCAGTCCCGGCCCCAGGTCGTCGCGTACCTCGACCTGCGCACCGAATTCAGGCGCGACCTGTTGGTAGGCCCCCAGCAGGGCCTCCGCCGCCTGCTTGATGCGGGCAGGGCCGATCATCTCCGGTGGGACGCCACGGTCGTCGGTGACACCTTCCAGTACCGCTTCGGCCAGTTGCAGCAACGCGGGGTCGACGCCGCCGTACAGCATGCGGGATGCGTGCCGGAAGTCCGGCGTGTTGCGCGTCCGAAGCAGGGTCAGCTGCAAGTCCAGTTCGTGCTGCTTCTCCCGGAAGATGGATTCCAGGACGGGGTCCTCGACCGAGCGCAGGTCGATCGAGTACACAGCGCGCTTGGCCTCATCCACGTCCACCGACAAGGGCCGGTACCGGAACACCGGGGTTTTGCGTGCCTTGTCAGCCATGAAGCCGGCGAACGCGTCGCCGCTGTTGATGGGGGATACACCCAGCAGGAAGTCGAACGAGCGGCTGATGGCGTCCAGTGCCTCGTCTGCGGCGAGCGCCGCATGTACGAACGAGCTGCGGCCGAGCGTCCGCGGATGGGGCGCCGGTGCGCGGTTCGTGGCGGCGATGAAGGCCGCAAAGCTCTTGAGCAGGGCGTCGAAAACGCCGGATTCGAGGTTTTGGAACACCTGCGGGTAGATGCCTTGGCTGTGAGGCACCCGGTACACCTGGGGCAGTCCCAGGGACAGGTGCACCGTGTCAGGGTGGCGCTGGAGCACCGTCGCAACGCCGGGTTCGACAAGAGGTGCATCGACCGGCTCGACCCGCGCATTCCGCTCATCCAGGCAGAGCGTGGCCAGTGATTCCGCAAGGGCAACGGACGCGGCCTGGGCCGCTTCCCCAGCCGATGTGCCCACGACAAACCGGAAGCGCTCCAGGCGCGGACTGTCCGGTTCGATCCGGTCATCCACAGGCAAGTCGTACAACGACACCAGCAGGGGGCAAGGAAACGCGTCCTGCGACCACGTCAGCAAGGCATCAAGCCAACCCAGCGCCTCGCCGTCGTTCGATGCCTCCGCGGTCCAGATCAGGCTGGCTGCGCTGATGGACGCCAACCGCAGTGCCAACCCCTCCGTGCCAGGTGTCCTGCGGTGCAGGACCGTGAACGGCAACGGACGATCCAGATGCACCCGCACGCCATTCCCCGAGTCCAGACGGTA
>CBFGOS010000115.1:0-7050 GCA_965650425.1 uncultured Lysobacter sp.
ATGATGGCTCGGTGCGACACCGACTGGTCGCCGGGTACGCGGACCGTTCCCTGCATGGCCTGTCCTTGGGTCGCGATCCAGTGGGCCGAGGTGCTCACGCCAGCACCTCGTCCAGCACAGCGAGCAGCCGACGGTTCTCGTCTCGCGTGCCTACCGTGATACGCAGGCAGTCGCCCAGTCCGTAGCCGCCCATCGGCCGCAGGATGACGCCCCGCTCGACCAAAGCGCGCTCGATGCCGGGCGTGCGCTGGCCGAATTCCACCAGCACGAAATTGGTCTGCGACGGAAACACGCGCAGACCGCGCGCATGCAGCGCCTGCGTCAACGTGGCGCGCTCCTCGCGATTACGGGCGCAGACCCAGTCCAGGTGCTCGCGATCACCCAAGGCAGCCTCGCAGGCCGCCAGTCCCACCAGGTTCACGTTGAAGCTCTCGCGCACCCGTTCCATCACCGCCACGAGGCCCGAGGGCGCGACGAAGTAGCCCACGCGCAGCCCCGCCAGGCCATAGGCCTTGCTGAAGGTGCGGCTCACCACTAGGTTGGGATGCGCGTCGCGCAGCGACAGGCCGCTGCGGTAGTCAGGCGCGTCGGCCATTTCGGCGTAGGCCTCGTCGATCACCACGATGACGTGGTGCGGCACGCGCTCCAGGAAGCCGCGCAACGCATCGGCGCCCACCCACGTGCCCGTCGGGTTGTTGGGATTGGCAAGGTATAGCAGGGCGCTGGCAGGTGTGATCGCCGCCAACAGTGCTTCAAGGTCATGGCCCGCGGGCATGGCATCGGTGCGCTGCAACGCCTCCGCAACGCGCGCCGTAGCACCGGCCGCCTGCGTCGCCAGTGCGAACACCGCAAAGCCGTAGCGCGGGTACACCACGTCCACGCCCGGGCCGGTGAATACTTGGGCAATCATCATCAGCAGTTCGTGCGAGCCGTTGCCCAGCAGAAGCTCGTCTTCGGCCACGCCATGCGCACGGGCAAGCGCCCGCTTGAGGTCAGCACCCAGCGGATCGGGATAGCGGTGCAATTCATGCAGCCGGTCCAGTACCGCGGCCCGCGCCGCCGGTGAGGGGCCATACGAATTTTCGTTGGAACCCAGTTCCACCAACTGCGCCATATCAAACCGCTGGCGCAGCGCCACCAGGTCATGGCCGGGGTCGTAGGCCTTCAACCCTTGTACGCCGCGCTGGGCCCGGGCGGAGTACCAGGCTTCGTCGTGCTGCCGTGACACGGGCGTGCTGCCCAACACGGCGCTCATACGATGGCGACCGGGTACGAACCCAGCACCTTGACCTGGGTGGCGTAGGCCGCCAGGTCCTGCAGCGCCTGGCGCATGGCGGGCTCCTCGGAATGCCCACTGACATCGATGAAGAACGCGTATTGCCACAGGCCGGTGTGGCCGGGGCGCGACTCGATGCGGTTCATGCTCAGCCCGTGCCGCGCGAACGGTTCCAGTACGTGGTGCAAGGCGCCAGGCTGGTCGTTGATGAACACCAGCAGCGAGGTGCGATCGTTGCCCGAGGGGGGAAACAGTTCGCGCCCCAGCACCAGGAAGCGCGTGGTGTTGTCGGGCCGGTCCTCGATGGGGCCAGCCACCCGCTTGAGGCCGTAGACCGGTCCGGCACTCTCGCCCGCAATCGCCGCCGCGTCATCGGCGTTGCGTGCCCGCTTGCAGCCTTCGGCATTGCTGGCCAGCGGGATCTTCTCGGCCTTGGGAAGGTACTGACGCAGCCACGCTTTGCACTGGGCGAAGGATTGCGGGTGCGCGTACACGCGTTCGATGTCCTCGATGCGGCCCGAGCGCGACAGCAGGTGCTGGTGGATGCGCAGCTCAACCTCACCGCAGATCCGCGCGCCGGAGGTCAGGAACATATCCAGCGTGGACTGGATGGTGCCTTGGGTGGAGTTCTCCACCGGCACCACGCCGAAGTCCGCATTGCCTGCCTCCACTTCCTGGAACACTTCCTCGATGCTGCCCAGTGGCATGGCATGGATGGAGTGGCCGAAGTGCTTGTACACCGCTTGCTGGGTATGGGTGCCTTCCGGGCCGAGGAAGCCGATCTTCAAGGGCTCCTGCTGCGCCAGGCACGCCGACATGACTTCGCGGAACAGGCGCACCAGCACTTCGTCCTGCAACGGCCCTTCGTTGCGGTCCACCACGCGGCGCAGCACCTGCGCCTCGCGCTCGGGGCGGTAGTAGTCCACGGCGGCGGCGAGCTTGCCCTTGGCCTTGCCCACCTGCCCGGCGTAGCGCGCACGCTCGGCGATCAGGTCCTGGATGGCACGGTCGACATTGTCGATGCGGTCGCGCAGCGCGGCCAGGTCCAACGGCGGTTTCTTGCCGGGAGTCTGGTCTTTCGAAGCGGCCTTCGGCGCAGCGACCTGATTGGCCTTGCCCGTGCCGGAGTTGGCGCCCTTGCCCGGTCGGGGAGCCTTGGGCATCAGCCGCGCCTCCGCTGGAAGTCCTGCATGAAGCTGGCCAGCGCCTGCACGCCTTCCTCGGGCATCGCGTTGTAGATGGAAGCGCGCATGCCACCCAGCACGCGATGGCCCTTGAGCGAGATCAGGCCGGCAGCCTTCGCCTCGTCCAGGAACGACGCATCGAGCGCCGCATCGTGCAGGAAAAACGGCACGTTCATGCGCGAACGGGCGGCGGTGTCCACCTCGTTGCGATAGAAACCACCCGACTGGTCGATGGTGGCATACAGCAGCTGCGCCTTTCGCGCGTTGCGGCGTGCGAATTCCGCCACGCCGCCTTCGGCCAGCATCCACTTCACGGTCAGGCCCAGCAGGTACCAGTTCCAACTCGGCGGGGTGTTGAGCATGGATTCCGCGGCCAGGTTGGAGCTGTAGTTGAAGATGTCCGCGCGGGGCTGCCCGGGCCGGGCCAGCAGGTCGCGGCGCACGATTACCACGCTGATGCCGACTGGCCCCAGGTTTTTCTGCGCGCCGGCGTAGATCACGCCGAACTTCGACACGTCCAGTGGCTCGGAGGCGATGGACGAACTGAAGTCGGCCACCAGCGGAACGCCGCCCACGTCAGGAATGTCGCGGTACTCCACGCCGTGGATGGTCTCGTTGGCGGTGTAGTGCACGTACGCCGCGTCCTTGGACAGCGACCAGGTGGACGGCGGCGGTGCGTCGCGGAAGCCACTCGCTTCGGTGTTGGCGGCCAGGTTGATGGTGACGTAAGGGGCGGCCTGCTTGAGGGCGGTCTTGCCCCAGTGGCCGGTGACCACGTAGTCGGCCACTTGCCCGGGCGCGGCGAAGTTCAGCGGGATCAGCGCCTGGGCCGTGGTGGCGCCACCGGCTGTGAACAGCACGGCGTAGTCGTCGGGGATGCCGAGCAGGCGGCGCAGGTCGGCTTCGGCTTCGGCGGCAACCTGGATGAACTCGGGGCCGCGGTGGCTCAGTTCCACGATCGAGGCGCCCGCTCCCCGGAAGTCCAGCATCTCCTCCTGCGCCTGGCGGAGCACCGCCTCCGGCAGGGTGGCGGGACCGGCACTGAAGTTGAAGGCGCGGGACATGAGCAGAGCTCCGGACGACGGGCTGTTCAGTATGCCGCAGCGCATCAAGCGTGGCGGGCTCCGTTACCTGTGCAACGACTGGCGGTCCACGGGGGCTGAACCTGAATGCTTTGACACAACGCGAATGATCGTTCATTCTATTTCAGTCCCCCCACCCCCCACTCCCCTCCCATGCCCCGATCCACCCTCCGCCTGATGCCGTTGGCACTCTCGCTGTCCCTCGCACTGACCGCCTGCGGTGGCGGCGCCGGACCCGTCCAGCAGGCAGCACAAGCCGCGCCCGTCTCCGTGATTACCCTCGCCCCGCAGGACGTCACCCTGACCCGCGAGCTTCCCGGCCGTACCACCCCATTCCTGGTCGCCGAAGTCCGACCACAGGTGTCGGGCATCGTCCGACGACGCCTCTTCACCGAAGGCGGGGAGGTCAAGGCGGGCCAACCGCTGTACCAGATCGACGACGCGGCCTACCGTGCGGACAACAACAGTGCCCGGGCCGGCCTCGCCCGCGCCCAGGCCGCCCTGGTGACGGCTCGACTGAACGCCCAGCGCAGCGCGGAGCTGGTCAAGCTCGATGCCGTCAGCCGGCAGGACAATGACAATGCGCAAGCTGCCCTGCGCCAGGCCGAGGCGGACGTAAAGTCAGCCCAGGCTGCCGTCGCCGGCACCGGCGTCACGCTGGGCTACGCTCGCATCACCTCGCCGATCAGCGGCCGCATCGGCAAATCCTCGGTCACCCAGGGCGCGCTGGTCAGTGCCGGCCAGGCCGCGCCGCTGGCCACCGTGCAGCAGCTGGATCCGATCTACGTCGACCTCACCCAGTCCAGCACCGAACTGCTGGCCCTGCGCAAGGCCGTGGCCGCCGGCACCCTCGCCAGCACCGAAAGCCTCCCAGTGACCGTGCTGCTGGAGGACGGGACCGCCCATGCCCACGAGGGCAAGCTGGCGTTCTCCGAAGTCACTGTCGACCCAACCACGGGCAGCTTCGCGCTGCGCGTGGTGGTGCCCAATCCCGAAGGCGTGCTGCTCCCGGGCATGTACGTGCGTGCGATGGTGGGCAATGGCGAGCGCAAGGGCGCCCTCTTGGTACCGCAACAAGGCATTGCCCGTGACCCCAAGGGCAACACATCGGCCATGGTGGTCGGCAGGGATGGCAAGGTCGAGGTCCGCCCAGTCAAGGTCAGCCAGGCGATTGGCGACAAGTGGTTGGTCGAAGACGGCCTGAAGGCCGGCGACAAGGTCATCGTCGAGGGCCTGCAGAAGATCAAGCCCGGTGTTCCGGTGGTCGCGACTGAAGCCGGCACCCCTGCCCCAGCCCGCACCGCCGCAAACCCCTTCTCCAAGCCCGCCGCTGGCGCGGGCAGCAAGTAAGGGGCGCTGCACATGGCACGTTTCTTCATCGATCGCCCCATCTTCGCGTGGGTGATCGCGATCATCATCATGCTCGCCGGCAGCTTGGCCATCTTCAAGCTGCCCGTTTCCATGTACCCGACCATCGCCCCGCCGGCGGTGGAGATCCGCGCGACCTACCCGGGTGCGTCGGCCAAGGTAGTGGAAAACTCGGTGACGCAGATCATCGAGCAGAACATGAAGGGCTTGGACGGGCTGATCTACTTCTCGTCCAACAGCTCGTCCAACGGCATGGCGACGATCACCCTGACGTTCGACAACGACACCAACCCGGACACAGCCCAGGTACAGGTGCAGAACAAGCTGCAGCTGGCCATGCCGTTGTTGCCGCAGGAGGTGCAGCGCCAGGGCATCAGCGTCTCCAAGTCGCTCACCGGCTTCCTGCAGGTGCTGGCGTTCGTGTCCGAAGACGGCAGCATGGACAAGAACGACATCGCCGACTTCGTGGGCAGCACGCTGGTCGACCCACTCAGCCGCGTGCCGGGCGTGGGCAACATCCAGGTGTTTGGCGGCAAGTACGCCATGCGCATCTGGCTGGACCCGGGCAAGCTGCACACCTACCAGCTGTCCACCAATGAGGTCATCGCCGCCGTGCGCGCGCAGAACGCGCAGATCGCGCTCGGCCAGCTGGGCGGCACGCCGGCCATCGATGGCCAGCAGCTCAACGCCACCATTTCCGCCCAGGACCGTCTGCAGACGCCGGAGCAATTCCGCGACATTATCGTGCGGGCCAACCCCGACGGCTCGGCACTGACACTGGGCGACATCGCCCGCGTCGAACTGGGCGCGGAAAGCTATGAGTTCGTCACCCGCTTCAATGGCAAGCCCGCTACCGGCATCGCACTCACGCTGGCCACCGGCGCCAACGCGCTGGACACGGCGGCGGCCGTGGAAAAAGCCGTGGACGAACTACGCCCCTCGTTCCCGGCCGGACTGAAGGCCATCACCGCCTACGACACCACGCCGTTCGTGGAGGTCTCGATCAAGAACGTCATCAAGACCCTGCTGGAAGCCATCGTGCTGGTGTTCCTGGTGATGTACCTGTTCCTGCAGAACTTCCGCGCCACGCTCATCCCCACCATCGCGGTGCCGGTGGTACTGCTGGGCACGTTTGGCATCCTCGCGGCAATGGGCTTCTCCATCAACATGCTCACCATGTTCGCCATGGTGCTGGCCATCGGCCTTCTTGTGGACGATGCGATCGTGGTGGTGGAGAACGTCGAGCGCATCATGAGCGAGGAAGGCCTCTCGCCGCTGGAAGCCACGCGCAAGTCGATGGACCAGATCACTGGTGCGCTCGTCGGCATCGGCCTGGTGCTGTCAGCGGTGTTCGTGCCGATGGCGTTCATGTCCGGCTCCACGGGCATCATCTACCGGCAGTTCTCCGCCACGATTGTTTCGGCCATGGGCTTGTCGGTGCTGGTGGCTATCGTGCTGACCCCCGCGCTGTGCGCGACCATGCTCAAGCCGCTGAAGAAGGGCGAGCACCACGACGATGGCAAGGGCCTGCTGGCCCGCTTCTTCCGTGGGTTCAACAAGCGCTTTGACGCCTCCAGCACGCGCTATCAGCGCGGTGTGCGAGGCCTCCTTGCCCGTCCGGGCCGCTTCATGGCCATCTTCGCGGCCATGGTCGTCGTCATGGGCGTGCTGTTCGTCCGCATGCCAACCGCGTTCCTGCCCGACGAGGACCAGGGAGTGCTGTTCTCGCTGGTCCAGACGCCGGTCGGCGCCACACAGGAGCGCACCCTGCAGACCATCGAGACCATCGAGAACCACTTCCTCAATAACGAGAAGGAAGCCGTGGACTCGGTGCTCTCGGTCCAGGGATTCAGCTTCGCGGGCATGGGCCAGAACGCCGGCATGGCGTTCATCAAGCTCAAGGATTGGGACGAGCGCAAGTCGCCGGAGCTAAGCGCGGGCGCCGTGGCTGGGCGCGGCATGGGCGCGCTGATGCAGATCAAGGATGCGATGGCGTTCGTGTTCCCGCCGCCGGCCATGCCGGAGTTGGGTACCGCCGCGGGCTTCACCTTCTTCCTCAAGGACAACACCGGGCAGGGACACGAGGCCCTGGTGAATGCGCGCAACCAGCTGTTGGGCGCCGCGGCGCAAAGCAAGTCGC
>CBFGOS010000116.1:0-6964 GCA_965650425.1 uncultured Lysobacter sp.
CCGCTGCATGGCCACGTCTCGCGGTGCGAGCGCGTCGGCAGCAACGGTGGGCTGGCCAGGTACCGACTGCGCATCGAGCCGTGGTTGGCGTTCCTGCGACAGCGCGTCGACAGCTACGTGTTCCAGGACATGACCGTGGTGGAGATCGTCGAGTCGGTATTCGCCGATTACGTCGATGGCGTCGCCGGGCCCGGCGGTGGCGGGCGGCTCGTCCCTGGGTGGCGCTGGGCGCTGAATGACGCCTCGGTCTACCGCAAGCGCAGCCTGACCACGCAGTACGAGGAGAGCGACTTCGCCTTCGTCGAGCGACTGTTGGCGGAAGAAGGCATCGCGTACTGGTTCGAGCATGAGGGCGCCGCCGGCGCAGCGATGGGCGGTAGTGACGGGGCCAACGGTGCGTCGTTGGGCACGCACACGCTGGTGCTCGGTGACCACGTCGATGCCTTTGCCGAGCTAGGCAGCGTGCGCCACCACCGCAGTGCCGCCACCGAGCGGTGCGACGGCGTGCACACTTGGACCACTGCACGCCGTTGGCGTCCGGTGCAACTGTGTCGTGCAAGCTGGGATTACAAGACACTGGACGTGCGAGCGCTTGAGGCCGGCGCTGGTGGCAACGGCATCGTGCTGCTGGACGATGACACCGCCGGGCCTTATGCCTGGCCCGACCGCGACACCGGTGTGCGCCTTGCGCGTCAGCAGTGGGAGGCATTGCAGGTCGGCGCGGAAACGGGACACGGCGCCGGTACGTGGCGCAACCTGCGCCCGGGTGCGCGCTTCCAGTTGCTGGACGAGGGCTGGGCCAGAGAGTCGGGTTTTTCTGGAGGATCGAGGGCAGACCGCGCGGGCGAAGTGGGCGACAACACCTTTACCTGCCTGCGCGTGCATCACTACGCCCGCAACAATCTGGGCGCGCGGATGCTTGCTGCAGTGGAGCAGGCGTTGGGGCCGGCGATGACGACGGCGCCCGCGTTGCCCGGCGCTTGGAGGACGGAGGATGGTGCGCGCACCGCGCCGCATCCAGGCATCAATGCCGACCACGCCGGCGCGGAACGGAACCGCGTCGCAAGCGCTGACGACCTTGAGCCGGGCGCGTACTTCTACCGGAACGACTTCGACGCCATCCCGGCGCACCTACCGTACCGGCCGATCACCGTGGACGGCCACGGCGTGCGTCGCCACCCGCGCCCCACCGTGCACGGCACCCAGACCGCGATCGTGGTCAGTGACGGCGCGCCGCTGCTGACCGACCGCGACCATCGCATCAAGGTGCAATTCCCGTGGCAGCGCGGCGGCGACGCCGGCAATCGACTGGAGCATCCGTCCGGCCAAACCAATGCCCCTGCCGATGGCAGTGCGTGGACCTGGGTGCGCGTGGCCGGCCCGTGGGCCGGCGACAACTGGGGCAGCGTGCTGGTGCCGCGCAAGGGTCAGGAGGTTCTGGTCGCCTTCCTTGAGGGCGACATCGACCGCCCCGTGGTGATCGGCAGCGTGTATAACGGCCGCGGCAACGCTGACGCCGCTCACAACCAGGCCGGCATTGGCGCAGGCGGCGCCACTGGCAACGCGCCCGCGTGGTTCGACGGCAACGAGCACCCGGCGGTGTTCACCGGCCTCAAGAGCCAACAACTCGCCGACAGCCAAGGCGGAACTGGCGGCTACCAGCAACTGCGCCTGGACGACACGCCGGGCCAGGGCCGGGTCCAAGCCAACACCACCCAGTTCGCCAGTGGCCTGACACTCGGTCACATCAAGGGCGGTTGCGATAACGAACGCGGGCCCGATCGCGGCTTCGGCTTCGAGCTGGCCACCCAAGCCAGCGGCGCGGTGCGCGCCGGCGCCGGCCTGCTGCTCACAACTGAGCGTGGTCGCCAACAGCTGAGCGCGGACAGCGCATTGCAGCAATTGCAGCAGTCCGAGCAACTGCTGCAGAGCCTGCACGACGCGGCTACCGCGCAGAACGCCACTTTGCCTGATGATCCTCGTGCGCTGCCCGCGCACGAGTCGATCGAGGCGCTGCAGGAGACCCTGCGCGCCACCCAGACTGGCACCGCGCCCGGCGACGGCATCGGCGGCGGCGAAGGCGAGGTGCCCGGCTGGTCATCCCCGGCCCTCGTGGCCAGCAGCCCTGATGGCATCGTCAGCGTGACGCCGGCCGACCAGGTGTGGGTGTCGGGCACGCAGTCGGTGATCACCGCTGGGCACGACCTGCAGTGGATGAGTCAGGGGGAGGCCGTCGCAGCGGTCGTTGGTGGGGTGCTGCTGTATGCGCATGGCAGCGAAGCGCCGAAGGGCAAGCCGAACCAGGAACGGGGAATTGCGTTGCATGCGGCGCAGGGCGGGGTGAGTGCGCGGGCGCATAGGCAACGGGCGCGTGCCGCTTCCCCAACCCACGTGACGATTGCGAGCACGCAGGCGGACGTGAATATCGCGGCGAGGTCGCAAATCTTGGCGAAGGCGACCGGCGCCTACATCAGGTTGAACGGTGCCGACATCGAGCTCGGTGCACCGGGAAGCGTCGAGTGGAAGGGCGCACGGAAACAGTGGGATGGGCCGGAAAGTTCGTCGCTGAGGCTTCCCGCCTTGCCTCGGACCGAGTGGATCCAGCTCAACAGTCTTCGCTTCGCGGTGGAAGGCGACGATTACCTCGTCAATCAAATGGGTTGGGTCGGTGAGGCCTTTCGCATTGTTGACGACAACGAAACAGAGCTCGCGTCCGGAGTGATCCAGAGCAATGGTCGGCTGCCCCGACTCGAGTCAGACCACGCTAAAGAGGTCCGGCTGATCGTAGGCGCCTGGAGATGGCAGTTGGAAGAAGTCCCAATCGATGACGATGAAGCTCAGGTAGAAGATGGTGAGTTGTCCGAGGCAGAAGCACTTGACTCGAATGCCCCATACGCTGCACACATCGCCGAGTACGATGACGATCGACTTTCCTTGGATGTCATCATTCCGTTGATGCAGGCGGACCCAGCATGATGAGGTTGCAGGTGATTATTCGTGCTGTTGTTCTAGCGTTAGCACTTGTTTCGAGCCCTGCATGGGCGCAGCAATATTCGGGTGGAGCACATTGGCTCAAGTCGCCTCAAGGCGAGTTGGCGATCAATTCTGGATTCGTGAACAATCTGAATGTGCATACGTTTCACGTTTACAGCTTTCTGTTCAAACCGGTGAATTCCGAGCTTGGGTGGCAACAGGTGCCAATCGTCGAGTGCAACAATGGCAGCGATCTAAAGTTCACCATTACGACTGCCAATACCGCCGACTTCACGCTCCGCGACGCCAGGATCGTGATCGTGGGCGGCACCTTCGAACTACGGATCGCGCAAATGGTTTACAAGGAATCGCCCTACGACGAAGACTCCTCGGTCCAGCTCCGACGATATGTGCTTGAGCAAATCGAGGATGAAGAACGATGGGTGTTCCAATATGCGTCGTCCCACGATGCAGGCCGAGGCGCAACCATTGAGCAGGCACTGACCCCCCGGTAGGAGCCGTGGGAAAACGCTGAATAAGTGCACATGCAGGCAGGATGCCATGACAAAGTTCGTCAAAGCTTTTTTTCACAAGGACACCCGGACGGTTGAGTTTGCCGCCAGCAACGGTGATCGCATGCTGCGATCCGGGGGGACGTTGGCTTGGCTCTTCAACAACCCGGGAAACCTTCGTCCGAAGTCGGAGTCCCTCTACCCAGGACAAGTTGGCACGGGTGAAACCAAATACGGACGACTTTGCATATTTTCTTCAGTCGAAGCCGGACGCGCCGAGAAGCGCGCGCTGTTGCGGCGCAAATACAACCCGATGTCCTTGCGGAAGGCCATCTTTACCTATGCACCTCCGGCGGACAACAACGACTCCGAATCGTATCTTTCGTTTGTGAAAAGGAAGGCGGGCCTGGTTGATGAGGTGGTTATCGAGGACTTGTCGGAGTCTCAGCTCGACACGCTCATGTCAGCTATGGAGCAGTACGAAGGCTTCAATGCCAAGAAGGAAACTCGGAAGGAGACGTGGGTTCATGTTACCCAAGTGACACTTTCGGACGGTGCGCGCCCCATTCCCGGCCATCCTGTCGCGGTTGTGCGTGGTGGCAACGTTCAGGACGTGAAAACTGATGCCTTTGGGCGCCTCCCACTTTTCGTTACCACCGTGCCTGGCGAGCTGTTGTCGCTCAAGGTTGGGCGGAACACTTCCTTGCAGTGCACCGTAGATCTTTTGCTGCAGGAGCAATCCCGGTCATTCGTCTTGCTCCGTTCCGGATCGGAGTACAAAGCTTCGCTTGCAAGCCACAACCCGTTGCCTGGCAACAAGCCAAGGAAACCCGATCCGATTCGTTACGTGGTCCAGTCGGGTGATTCAATGCAGAAAATTGCAAAGCGTTTAAATGTCGACCCCGAGAAGCTGGCCGGAGACAACAAAGCTACGGTGCGGAACCCAGACCGGATATTCCCGGGCCAAGTGGTCTGGATCCACGGCAAAGGGCCTCAAAGGCGAGCCGGCCAAATACTCCCAGCTACCCATCTCCAGCGCACCAGGGCGGCCCGAAGCAAAGACAATCAGGGCCATCCACTGGGCGTTGTGGGGCTTGACCAGAAGCGGGCACCTTGGATGGAAACAGCTGTCACAGAACTGAAGAAGTGGGGCGGGACGGAAGAAACGGTAATTGATGACACCATCAACTATCACAAGAATATCGGCCTTTCCTTCAAATCGCTGTCGGTGGCGTGGTGCGCCTCATTCGTGAATTACTGCCTGAAGACGGCGGGGTACGCCCATTCGGGCAGCGCCGGCTCACAGTCGTTCAGGCACTCCGCCAATTTCCACAAGCTTGCGGCACCGGTCTACGGTGCCTTGGTGGTTTACAGCAATCCTAAGAAACCCGGGCAAGGCCACGTTGCATTTGCATACTGCAAATTGAAAGGCGGTGACATGGCCGTACTTGGCGGGAACCAAGGTGACAGCATCACCTTCAATCCGCATAGGGGTGTTTACATCGACCTGCTGAAGTACAAGCTCCAAGGCTACTACGTGCCGATTGCCTACAAGGAGCATGCAGAAAAGGAGTTGAAGCAGGGTGGTGATCTTGGCGATGAAGAGTACACATTGACAGCACTGCGTGCTGCCTTTGGCAAGAGCGCGAAAGTCACGCAGGCGGATCAGAACACGAGATGAAAAGGATGAATAGAGCAATCTCCCTGCTGAAATGCCTGTTGCTGAGCACTCTGATCGGCGCTTGTGCCGACTCGAGATCGGTGCCGGTAATGGTGGGCGGAAATGCCGAGGCGGACGCGTGTGGTGCTGTAGGGGAGGTCAGGGGGCTTAGGGAAGGCGGTGATGGATTCTTGGCAGTTCGTACTGGCCCTGGTGCGGCGTACCCCATTGTGGACAAGATCGGCAACGGGCAACTGGTGTACTTGTGTGACGCCACTGCTGATGGCGTGTGGCTGGCAGTGGTGTTCTCCTCCGATGAGGATGAATGTGGCGTGACCTCCCCGTTGCGATCGCGTCAACCCTATAAGGGGCCTTGCAGGAGCGGGTGGGTCAAAGCCACATGGGTTGAGGTTGTGGCCGGTTGACCCACGTATCAAGGATGCGGTGACCATCGGCGAATCACGTCGGCATGGGTGCTCGCGGTTGGCGCGAAGGCGATGCAGGCAGCCGTCTCGAATCGCAGAAGGGAATCCGAACGGCCAAGCTGACTTTAGATCATTTCTGGTCGGCGTTTTGGCCAGCCCACAACCGGTGTTTCCGTGGACCCTAGAACATCCGGGGCCGCTTTGCCGGCCTCGTGGATCTGCCGCGCTTGCACGGAGGCATGCCATACCGCTCAAGGTGCTTTCGTCGCCGCGGCGTCCTTCGCAGGTGTGGATTCCACTCCCGCCGCATCGCGGGTGCCGGGAGCCATATGGCACCCTTTTGGCGCGCTAACTGCAGCCATGCCCTATCGCCTGCTGGGCGTTGATGGCCAAGACAGCCGCCGCTGAATCCAAGTTCCAACGCGCCAACGAAGTATTTCAATGAATGGTTCACGCAAGATGTTGTCGGTTGGAGCGCTAGTTGCATTCCTGCTCTGCGGTGCACCCAGCGGCCGTGCACCGGCACCACAGGCCGCCCAACCCTCTCCGCTCAACGCGGCGACGCACATCTCGGCGAAAGCCGCGGCCACTCAGGCTTCGCCCAAGGCAGCAGTCCAGGCATCTGCAGCCCCGTGCGCACCATTGCTCGACGTGCTTGCCGCATGCGCCGCGCATCCGCGTTGCGAGCCAGACATGCCGATGTTCCTGTCGGGAGCGGCACGCAGCAGCCTGGTGGCGGTGGAAGGCCTGCCGGGCTTCTCCGATGAGACCTTCGACCGCTACTGCCTACCGTCCTGCCAGACGCGTACCACCAAAGTGGACGAGAGGTCCCTCGCGCGGGATGTCTATGCCGTAGGCACGCGCGACATCGTTAAGTCCGAAGTATCCGTTGGCACCATGGTCGATGGGGTCGCGTTAAATGCAAAGCCTCATGTCGGGGAACAGGGCGTACCGTTAGCTGAGAATGAGCAATCGCTGGGCGCTCCGGGACGGGAAACCATCACTTCCTTCGAGTGCGACAGCGCGTTTGAGCTGGCGACATCCGACTGTTGAGCTACCCGGGCCTGGTGTTGCAGGGCGACGGCGCCACGGCACTGGTGCGTAGCATGTCGCTGACTGCAGGACGGCGCCTGTTGCTGTCGAATGGCGATCGATGAGGCAGGGTTCCGGCCTCGCTTCGGTGATCGCGCCGCGCGCGTCGGCGACGTCTACCGTGTCGGTGGCAGCGCCAGCCGGGACTTGGAAACCGCGTACGAATTCCCCTTTTAGAATGAACGTTTGGCACGCGTCTATTACTGGATCGGCTGTTGAGGCTCCGCACACGTGCCGTGGCCAACGTGGCAGAGGGTCACAGCAGTTGGGTGATGGGTGGGGCGTCATCTGAAGCAGGGCGG
>CBFGOS010000117.1:0-6927 GCA_965650425.1 uncultured Lysobacter sp.
GGAGCGGTGGCGTCGCTTCCATTCGTGGTGCGCAAGACCAAGTGAATTCGACTGTAGTTCAGGATTTCACCTTGGCGCCATGAGACAAGCGAGGGGCTTGCCAACCTTCAGGCCCGTTTCTTGCGGTCAGCAATGTCTACCGCCGCGCCGGGACACCAGAAGATCAACGCGGCGATGACGCATTCAATCCATTGCACGCCCGAACGGGGGAAAGTCGGGAACACAGCGGCGTGGGAAGCTACCCATGCGAACGCCCCCTGGCGGTTGGCCGTCAAAAATAGTGAGAAGAAACGTCGCACGACGCGGCTGTGCCGGGGGGGGCACGCCAACGGATGAAGACCGCGGGATTGGTTTCGCGGAACGCTGCGTGCACGCATTGCGCGGTGCTTTACCGTGCAGGAAGGTCGCGGCACCACTGCTTCTGTGCTTGGCCGCCGCGTCGTCGAGTGCCGCTGATCACGGAACCACTTACTACATTCGCGTCGATGGTGGTGACACCAACGAGTGCAACGGGCTTTTTGACGCGCCGTACCCTGGCACGGGCATTGCCCAGGATTGCGCATGGCGACATCCATTCCACGCATTGCCACCCAGCGGTGTAGCAAGAATTGCAGGCGGCGACACGCTGATCATTGGCAGCGGCAGCTACATGATGGGCCAGGGCGCCCCGGGGGCCGAGACTTGTTCGCCTGGCGTGTGCTACATGCAGCCAATCCCAAGCGGTACCAACGCTGGTGACAAGACGCGAATTCTTGGCAGTTCAAGCGTTTCGCCAGCAAAATTATGGGGTACCGCGGGTGTCAGCAGGATCATCAACCTCGATGGCAGCGCAAACGTCGAGATTGGCAACCTCGAGATCACCGACCAGAGCGATTGCGTCTACAGCCACACCCAAGTCGTCGCCGCATGTCCGGCCACAGGTACCGGACAGTGGGCGAGGATGGGGGTGTATGCCCGCGCCTCAAGCAATGTCTGGATGCATGACGTCAATGTACATGGCAATGGCCACAGCGGCTTCCATGCGGGTGGCCTGAGGGACTGGACGCTTGAGCGCGTCAAGATCAACAAGAATGGCCGCGCCGGTTGGGACGGCAATGTCGGCACTACCGGCAGCGTCAGCTCCAACTCCGGCCAGATCACGATGCGCGGCATCGAGATCGGTTGGAACGGCTGCGGCGAGCGCGTGGCCACCGGGGAGCCGTGGGCCTGCTGGGGCTCCCAGTCCGGCGGATACGGCGACGGCTTCGGCACCTATTACACCGCGGGCACTTGGCTCATAGAGGACGCTTTCGTCCACCACAACACATCAGACGGCCTCGACTTCCGCTTCCTAGACGGCGCCAACAACACCCACATTACCTTACGTCGCATCCATTCCGTCGCCAACGCTGGCAACCAGCTCAAGGTCCGCGGCAACTCGCTGATCGAAAACTCGGTATTGGTCGGCCATTGCTCATTCTTCAAGGGCAAGTACTACATGCTCGACGCAGACCTTTGCCGTGCCGCTGGCAGCAGTCTGCTGCTGGCAATGACAGGCGGCGACGTCGCAATTGTGCGCCACAACACGATTGCCGGCGAGGGCGATGCGCAGATCGCGTACACCGAGGGGGATTCGACGGACGAGATCTACATCCAGAACAACACCGTGGTCGGTTTTCCTTATTTCCGCAATCCGAGCGTGTTCACGGCAATGACTGGCGGAGGGGCCCCCGGCGCCAAATTTATCTCTGACAACCTCGGCTGGAACGCTCGCAACTGTTCCGTCAACAACACCTGCGACCAGGACCCTAAGCTGACTGATATGGCCCTCGGCACGTTTGACGCAGAGCCTCTCTCAGCCAGTCCAGTCATCGACAAAGTGCAGCCATTGGCAGATGTCACTACTGATTTCTTGCTGCAGACTCGTCCTTATGGTCCAGCAAGCGATATCGGTGCCTTCGAAGTCCAAGCGCCACCCCTGAACTGCAC
Source organism: uncultured Lysobacter sp. (assembly GCA_965650425.1). Classification (GTDB taxonomy): domain Bacteria; phylum Pseudomonadota; class Gammaproteobacteria; order Xanthomonadales; family Xanthomonadaceae; genus Aerolutibacter. Next base: position 1,969 of record CBFGOS010000117.1, read on the forward strand.
CCGCGCCGCACCGACCGTCTCCCTGAGCGGACCGACCGCGGCGGTGCCGGCCGGCAGCACCGTGGTTTACACCGTCGACCTCCAGAACAACGACAGCGCCGCCTGCGCCAGCACCGGCTTCACCCTGGCCGGATCGGTGCCCGACGGCTGGACCGGCACCCTGGCCGACAACAGCCTCAGCCTCGCCCCGGGCGCCAGCGGAAGCACCACCCTCAGCGTCACCTCGGCCAGCACCGCGCCAGCGGCGGGTTACGGCATCGGCGTCGGCGTCAGCAGCAGCGTGGGCGCCGTGCATACCGCCAGCGCCTCGACGACCTACACCGTCGCTGCGCCCGCTACATTCATGGAGACCACGGTAGGCACCAACAAGGCAACATACGCGCGCGGGGAAACCGTGCAGCTCTTTGCGTTCGTGCGCAACAACGGGCTGCCTGTTAACGGTGCCGCCGTGACCTTTACGATCGCCCGGTCGACCGGAAACACCACGACGCGCAGCGCGACCAGTGGCACCGATGGTTACGCCCGCACCACTTACAAGATTGCCAAGTCTTCAAACGCGATTGGTACCTACACCGTGCGGTCGACGTGGAGCATGAACAACGTCAGTTCCAGCGCCGAAACCACGTTCACTGTGCTTTGAACCGTGTCGCCGCGGCACGGCTCTGGCCAAGGCCGCCTGACTCAAGCGCTTCACTGCCCCCGGAATCCGGCTCCCTCCCCTCCCTGCCGGATACCTTTCGGGCCTGCCCTCAGGGCAGGCCCACTCTTTTCCGCATGCGCTATGCGGCGCACCTAAACGTCAGGTTGATCCGGTGTTCACCCGCCGTGGGATGCCAGGCCGGCTTGAGTGGTGCGATGCCATGGAACCGCATGCGTGAGGGCCCACCCCAGACCACCACGTCGCCATGCACCAGCGGCATCCTCTGGATGCGTCCACCGCGCTCAAGCCCGCCCCACAGGAAGGTGGCCGGCACGCCGAGCGACACGGACACAATCGGTGCCGTCAGTCGCGCTTCATCGCGGTCCTGGTGCAGGGTCAGGCGCGCGCCGGGAGCATAGCGGTTGATCAGGCACGCATCGGGCTTGAAATCCGGATACCCGGTGGCCGACGCGGCCTGCGCTGCCAGTGCCGCAAAGCAGTCTGGCATCTCCGGCCACGGCCGCCCAGTCTGGGGATCCGTGGGTTCGTAGCGGTAGCCTCGGCGATCGCTCACCCACCCCAGCCGACCGCAATTGGTCATCGCCACCGACATGCGGAATCCGCCAGGCGTGACAAGATGCCGGAACGGCGCGACACGTTCGACCGCCTCCACCGCCTGCAGCAGAGCGCCGCTTGCGTCGAGCGCGAAACCGCGTAGGACGTAGGCGCCTTCGGAGAGAGGCTCCGGCACTCCCACCGACGAAACAACCGCCGCGTCGCCGAACAGGTCGGGCTGCTTGGTCGACGTGGTGGGCTTCATCCCGTCACCAATGGGACTCAGGCGATGGCCTCGAGCCCACCCATATACGGCCGCAGCGCTTCGGGCACGGTGATCGAGCCGTCGGCGTTCTGGTAGTTCTCCATGACCGCAATCAGCGCTCGGCCCACGGCCACACCCGAGCCGTTGAGCGTATGCACCAGCTCGGGCTTGCCGGTGCTCGGATTGCGGTAACGCGCCAGCATGCGGCGGGCCTGGAAGGTCTCGCAGTTGGAGCATGAGGAGATTTCGCGGTAGGCCTGCTGCGACGGAAGCCAGACTTCAAGATCAAAGGTCTTGGTGGCGGAGAAGCCCATGTCCCCGGTGCATAGCAACATGCGACGATACGGAAGCCCCAACTTCTCCAGCACGACTTCGGCGCACCGGGTCATGCGCTCGTGTTCAGCGTAGCTCTCGTCGGGGTGCGCGACGGTCACCAGCTCCACCTTCTCGAACTGGTGCTGGCGGATCATGCCGCGCACGTCACGACCACCGCTGCCGGCTTCAGCGCGGAAGCACATCGAATGTGCCGTCATGCGCAGCGGCAGTGCCTCGGCCTCAAGAATGGCATCCCGGACGACGTTGGTCAGCGGAACTTCCGACGTCGGGATCAGGTAGCGCTTGCTGTCACCCACCTCGGTGGAGAACAGGTCTTCCTCGAACTTCGGCAACTGGCCGGTGCCGCGCATGCTGTCGGCGTTGACCAGCAGGGGCACGTTGGTTTCCTGGTAGCCGTGTTCGCCCGTGTGCAGGTCGAGCATGAATTGCGCCAGCGCACGGTGCAGTCGCGCGATGGGGCCGCGCAGCACGGTGAAGCGCGAACCCGACAGCTTGGCTGCGGTCTCACCGTCCAGCCAGCCATTGCGGGCACCCAGCTCGACGTGATCGAGCACCTTGAAATCGAAGCTGCGGGGCGCGCCCCAGCGATGCTGTTCGATGTTGTCGTTCTCGTCGTTGCCCGCGGGGACCGACTCGTGCGGCAAGTTGGGAATGCCCAGCGCAATGGCCTCGAGCTCGCCGCGGATCGCATCCAGACGCTCTTCGCTGGCCTTCAGCTCGTCACCGAATGCCGCCACCTCGGCCTTGATGCCGTCTACCTGCGCCGCGATCGCGTCGGCTTGGGCCGCATCGGCTGCGGCCTTGGCACGCCCCATCAGCTGGCCGATCTCCTTCGACTTGGTGTTGCGCAGGTTTTGCAGCTCCTGGGTCCGTACCTGGATCTGCTTGCGCTCGGCCTCCAGTGACTCCAGCGCGCTGGCGTCAAGCTCGAAACCACGGGTTTCGCGCAGGCGGGCGGCAAGTTCGGCGGGCTGTTGGCGCAGCAGGTTGGGGTCGAGCATGGCAGGGCCGGAATAGTGATCAGGTTTGGGATTATCGCAGCGTTGGCGGCCGGATTGACGTTTTGTTAAGCCAACCGCCGGCAACAATCGGGCATCTGCCGTCAGGATCACGCATGTCGACCCCTGCTTCGCTGCCGCCACGCCGTCCCATCCATGCCGCCGACTGGAGACCGTCCACACGGTCCCTGCTCTGGGTCCTGCTCGCGTTCGTGGCTGGACTGTTGCTCTTCGCGTGGGCCGTGTCCGGTGGCCGCCAGGACGATTTCCTCCGCGCTGACCAGGCGTTGCCCACCTCTGCGCCGCGCGTATACGCGCCGCTGCCAGCCCCACTACCTGCCGGCGAGTCCAACCGCAACGCCAGCGGCATGGGCGAGAAGCCGCAGTCGGACGAGGCGGAAGGAGAACGCCCTTACGTGATCGAAACCCCACGCCCCGCGCCGCCGTCAGCCCCCACCACGCCCGAAGCGGCGAAGCCAACCCCGCGCATCGCCACGGCGGCTACGACGTTGCCGATGCCGGTCGCGGGTCAGACCCCAGCCCCACGCTATCCGTCGCGCGCGTTGCGCCGGGGGGAATCGGGGACGGTCCGGGTTCGGGTAGAAGTGGGCCCGGACGGACGGCCCTCGCAGGTCAGCGTGGCGCAACCCAGTGGGTCCCGAGACCTGGATCGGGCCGCTCTCGACGCGGTACGTCGCTGGCGGTTTCATCCGGCGCGCCGCAATGGCGACGCGGTATCCGGAACCGTAATCGTTCCGATCAGCTTCACGCCAAACTGACCGCCCCAGGCGAATGCCGACGTCCCCTGGCCAGGTGCTCGGGCCGCAACCGGCAATCGACAATCAGGACGCCATCAGGCCAAACCCCGCATCCCGCGCCAGTTCCAGGAAACCGGGGAACGACGTCGACACGTTGGCCACGTCGTCAATGCGCACGGGTGCGTCTGCCAACTGACCTGCAATCGCAAAGCTCATCGCGATGCGATGGTCCCCATGGCTGTCCACGTACCCACCGCCGATCGGGCCGCCGTCGATGATCGCGCCGTCTGCCGTCTCAGTGATGGCGACACCAAGCGCATGCAGCCCCGCTGCCATGGTGGCGATGCGATCGGACTCCTTGACCCGCAACTCCGCGGCGCCGCTGATCGTGGTCGTCCCTCGGGCACAGGCGGCGGCGATGAACAACGCCGGGAATTCGTCGATCATGTCAGGCACCAGCGCCTCCGGCATCGCAATGCCGTGCAACGGCGCATGCGCCACAACCAGGTCGGCAACCGGCTCACCGCCCTGCTCGCCGACGTTCTCCTCGCGAATGTCCGCGCCCATCAGACGCAGCGCCGTGAGGAGGCCGGTCCGCCGCGGGTTCATGCCCACGCGCTCCAGTCGCAGAAGCGAGCCGGGAATGACGCTGGCCGCCACGAGGAAGAAGGCCGCCGAAGAGAAATCCGCAGGTACTTCCACGTTGGCGGCCTTCAGGACGTGCCCACCTTCGAGGGCGGCCTCGCCCGGGCTGAACCGGATGGGCCAGCCAAAGGCCTGCAGCATCCGTTCGGTGTAGTCGCGCGTTGGGTGCGACTCGCGAACTCGCGTCGTGCCGTCGGCAAACAGACCGGCAAGCAGTAGCGCGGACTTCACCTGCGCACTGGCTACCGGCAAGGTGTAATCGATGCCATGCAAGGGTTGTCCGCCGTGGATGTGGAGCGGCGGCAGCCCATCGCCGCTGGCGTCGATGCGCGCACCCATTCGGCACAGCGGTTCGATCACCCGGCGCATGGGGCGCTTGGACAGTGACGCATCGCCGACCAGCGTGCTGTCGAACACCTGCCCCGCCAACACCCCGGCAAGCAAGCGCATGCCGGTGCCAGCGTTGCCACAGTCCAAGGGCGTGTTACTGGCACGCAGGCCGCGCAGACCTACGCCGTGCACCACACGTTCGCTGGGGCTGGGTGTTTCGATCCGCACCCCCAGCTGCTCGAACACGCGGGCCGTGGCGCGCGTGTCCTCTCCCTCCAGGAAACCCGTGATGTGCGTGGTGCCCTCGGCCAACGCGCCCAGCATGATGGCGCGGTGCGACACCGACTTGTCGCCGGGTACGCGCACCGTTCCCTGCAGGGCCTGTCCTTGGGTCGCGATCCAGTGGGCCGAGGTGCTCACGCCAGCACCTCG
>CBFGOS010000118.1:0-6914 GCA_965650425.1 uncultured Lysobacter sp.
GCCGGGGCAGAAGGCCGATGGCGTCGACGGCGCGGCGCTCGTCAAAGGTCTGCGGAAGCATCGCCGAGGACATGCCGGCCTGGGGCGTGCTTGCCGAAAACGACCGAATTACCGCCATCGATGGCACCCCGGTCAACGACTGGACGGACATCGGCCCGCTGGTGCAGCAACTGGGCGAGCGCGGCGGCCCCGCGATGATCGAGGTGCGGCGCGGCGAAGAGCGGCTGGCCCTGGAGCTGACGCCCCGCCCGGTCACGCCAGCCTCCGGCGAGCCCTACTGGGCCTTGGGCGTGGCCGCGGCCCGCCCGGCCGAGCCGGCCAAGGACGCCCTGCTCAAGCACGACCCCGTGGCCGCAGTACCGGCCGCCTTCCGCGAAACCGCGCACCAGGCGCGCGAACTGTTCGCGATGATCGGGCGCGCCTTCACTGGCCGCGTGTCCGTGGAGAACACCGTGGCCGGGCCGATCACGATCGCTCGGGCCGCCAACGCGTATGCCCATCATGGGGCGGCGTGGTACCTGTCGATGCTGGCGATGCTGTCGCTGAGCCTAGGCATCCTGAACCTGCTGCCGATCCCCGTCTTGGACGGCGGTCACCTGCTGTATTACCTTATCGAGCTGGTCAAGGGCAGCCCGGTGAGCGATCGCACCATGGCGGTCGGCCAGTACATCGGACTGGCGCTCATCGCCGGCCTGATGGGGCTGGCGTTCTACAACGACATCCTCAACAACCTGGTCCGCTGATGCTGGCCAGCCCCGCCTGCCCTGCTTCTGAACGGCAACGCCCCCAACCGGACGTTATGATGACGCGAACCCCCAATCGCCGCCTGCTTGCCCTCGCCCTTGCTGCTGCCATGGCGCCCGCCGTGCCAGCCCTGGCCCAGTCCGGAACCCCCTTCTCGCTGGGCGGCACGCGGCCAGACGCTCCGACGGCGGGCAGCTTCACCGTCAGTGACATCCGCGTGGACGGCCTGCAGCGCATCGCCGCGGGCACCGTGTTCACCTATCTGCCCATCGAGCGTGGCGACACGGTTGATGCCGCGCGCGTCGGCGACGCCATCCGCGCGCTGTACAAGACCGGCTTCTTCGAGGACGTGGCCGTGGGCCGCCAGGGCGACATCCTGGTCGTCACGGTCACCGAGCGCCCGGCGATCAACAAGCTGACGCTGACCGGCAACAAAGACATCAAGACCGAGGACCTGACCAAGGGCCTCAACGACATCGGCCTGACCGAAGGCGGCACGTTCGACCGCCTCGCGCTGGACCGCGTCACCCAGGAACTAACCCGGCAGTACAACAACCGCGGCAAGTACAACGTCGAGATCACCCCGACGGTGTCCAAGCTGGACCGCAACCGCGTCGACCTGACCATCAACGTCAAGGAAGGCAAGGCCGCGAAGATCCGCCACATCAACCTGGTCGGCAACGAGAAGTTCGCCGACGAGGAAATCCTGGATACGTGGGAGTCGCGCGAACACAACTGGCTGAGCTGGTACCGCCGCGACGACCAGTACTCGCGCGAGAAGCTCTCGGGCGACCTGGAAAAACTCAACAACTATTACCTTGACCGCGGTTACGTGGATGTCTCGATCGACTCCACGCAGGTGTCGATCAGCCCCGACCGCGCCGACATGTTCATCAGCGCCGGCATCACCGAAGGCGACCAGTACAAGGTCTCCAGCGTGGAGGTTACCGGCGACACCGTGCTGCCTAAGGACCAGGTCGAGAAGATGATCCTGGTGCAGAAGGACCAGATCTTCTCCCGCCGCCTGCTGGAAATAAGCTCGGATGCCATCGTGGCTTCGCTGGGCAACGTCGGGTACGCGTTCGCGCAGGTCAACCCGATTCCCGACGTGAACCGCGAGAACAAGACCGTCGGCATCAACATGCAGGTGGTGCCGGGTCCGCGCGTGAACGTGCGCAACGTGGTGTTCAAGGGCAACTCGCGCACCAGCGATGAAGTGCTTCGCCGCGAGATGCGCCAGTTCGAGGGCAGCTGGTATTCGCAGGCGGCGATCGACCGCTCCAAGATCCGCCTGCAGGGCCTGGGCTACTTCGAGACGGTGGACGTCGAGTCGAAGCCCGTGGCCGGCACGGATGACCAGGTGGACGTCGTGGTCAACGTCAAGGAAACCCAGTCGGGCAGCTTCATGTTCGGCCTGGGCTACTCGCAGCTGACCGGCATGACCACGTCGATCCAGCTTTCGCAGAACAACTTCCTCGGCAGCGGCAACCGCATGTCGGTGAACGCGCAGCGCAACGACTACCTGCAGCGTTACGACTTCTCCTACATCAATCCGTACTTCACCGACAATGGCGTGTCGCTGGGCTACAACCTGTGGTGGAAGGAGTACAACAGCTCCGACTTCAACACCGCCCAGTTCTCGACCACCAGCGGCGCGGCGCAGACGGTGCTGGGCATTCCGATCTCGGAAACCGACACCATCACGGCGCTGTTCGGCATCGACAGCAACGAGGTGCTGACGTTCGCGGGCGCCACGCCGCCGAGCATCATCAACTACATCAATGCCGTCGGCCAGCGCACGTTCCATGCGTGGCGCGGCGAGATCGGCTGGGGCCGCAACTCGCTCAACCACGGCCTGACGCCGACCGCCGGCATGTCCCAGCGCGTGTGGCTGGAAGCCACCCTGCCGGGCTCGACGGTGGAGTACTTCAAGATCAACTACAACGTGTCCAAATTCTGGCCGCTGTCGCGCCACCTCGTGCTGAACACCCGCGCGGAGCTGGGCTACGGCGACAGCTACGGCGACGCGTTCGTCCGCGACATCTGCTTCACGCCGCAGGCGGCGCCCGTCGACCATGACAACAATCCGGCGACGCCCCCGGTGGCCTCACCGCCGCCACCGCCGCCGAGCGATCCGTGCATCCCGGGCACCTCCCCGGACTACCTGCAGACGGTCACCGGCGATGGCCTGCCGTTCTTCGAGAACTTCTATGCGGGCGGCACGCGCTCGGTGCGCGGTTTCCGCGACAACACCCTGGGCCCGCGCGAAGCTCCCTTCGCGACCAGCAATTACACGCAGCCGGTGGGCGGCTCGCTGAAGACGGTGGGCTCGGTGGAATTGTTCTTCCCCACCCTGCTCGATACGCCGGCCGCTCGCGTCTCGGCGTTCGTCGACTTCGGCAACGTGTTCCGCGACGTGGATGCGTTCGACGCGGGCGAACTGCGCGCGTCGTCCGGCGTGGCGCTGATGTGGCGCTCGCCGATGGGCCCGATCTCGATCAGCTACGCCATGCCGATCCGCAAGCAAGACGACGACGAGCTGGAACGCCTCCAGTTCACCTTCGGCGGCAACTTCTGACGACGTGATGGCCGTGGGTCACCATGATCGCCCCGTGTTCCGCGCCGCCGACCTGGCGGCGCGGTTCAATCTGGAGGTGCGTGGTGACGACGGATTGATGCTGGACGGTGTGGGCACCCTGTCGGGAGCCGGTCCGACCCATCTCGCCTTCCTGGCCAATCCCAAGTACCGCAGCCAGCTGGCATGCACCCGCGCTGGCGTGGTCGTCCTGCGCGACGCTGACACCGAAGGCTTCGTGGGTACCGCCCTCGTGGCGCGCGATCCCTACGTGGCGTTTGCGCGAATGGCAGCGCTGTTCGAGCCAAAGCCAGCCCGTCCAGCGGGCATCCATCCCTCCGCGGTCGTGGACGCGACGGCCGAAGTCGCACCGGACGCGCACGTCGGCCCGTTCGTGAGTATTGGCGCCCGCAGCCGGATCGAGGCCGGCGCTGTGATCGGCCCTGGCAGCATCATTGGCGAGGACTGCGTCGTCGGCCCGGGCAGCGAACTGATTGCGCGGGTCACCCTGGTCACGCGCGTGGTGCTGGGCCGGCGCGTGCGCGTCCATCCCGGCGCGGTGCTGGGGGCCGCGGGCTTCGGCTTGGCCATGGACGCAGGACACTGGCTCAACGTGCCGCAATTGGGCGGCGTGCGCATCGGCGACGACTGCGAGATCGGCGCCAACACCACCATCGACCGCGGGGCCATCGAAGACACCGTCCTCGAAGAGGACGTGCGCCTGGACAACCAGATCCAGATCGGCCACAACGTCCATATCGGCGCGCACAGCGCCATGGCGGGTTGCTCAGCCGTCGCGGGCAGCGCGAAGATCGGCCGCTACTGCCTCATCGGCGGCGCCGCCGGCGTGCTGGGCCACCTGGAAATCTGTGACAAGGTGGTGGTCACCGCCATGAGCCTGGTCACCAGCTCGATCCGGGAGCCCGGAGAGTATTCCTCCGGCACCCCTTTGATGGACAATCGCAGCTGGCGCAAGAATGCCGCCCGCTTCAAGCAGCTCGACCGGATTGCCCGGCGCGTCGGGAGCGCGGGCCACGGCCACGACTGAGTCGCACACACTTAAGGAACATCCGCGCACGGACGCAAGGATGCACGCGATGGAACGCCCAGAGGATTGATGATGAACCGAACCGAAGCCACCGCGCTGAAGCTGCCGATCGACGTGCCGATGATCCAGCAGCTGCTGCCGCACCGTTACCCGTTCCTGCTGGTCGACCGCGTGGTCGAGCTGGAACCCAACAAGCGCGTGCTGGCGTACAAGAACGTGAGCTGCAACGAGCCGTTCTTCCAGGGCCACTTCCCCGGACACCCGGTGATGCCGGGCGTGCTGGTGGTGGAAGCCATGGCCCAGGCCGGCGGACTGCTCACCCAGTTGTCGGCGATGGCGCTCGACGGCCGTCCCAGCACCGACAAGCTGTTCTACCTGGTGAAGGTGGACGGCGCGAAGTTCTCGCGCATGGTGGTCCCGGGTGACCGCCTGGAACTGGAAGTCACCCTGACGCGCACCATCCGTAACATGGCGATGTACTCGGGCGTGGCCCGCGTGGACGGCGAGCAGGCGGCCTGCGCCGAGATCCTCTGCGCTGAAGCAAAGGCCTGACGATGGACACCGCGCCGCGCATCCATCCCTCTGCCGTCGTGGAGCCGGGCGCCCGCTTGGGCGCGGGCGTGCAGGTCGGTGCGTTCTGCTACATCGGCGACGAAGTGGTGGTGGGCGACGGCACCATCTTCGGTCCGCATTGCAGCGTGCACGGCCCGACGAGCATCGGCCGCGACAACCGCTTCGTCGGCCATTGCGCCATCGGTGGCGAGCCGCAGGACAAGAAGTTCAAGGGCGAACGCGTCGAACTGGTGATCGGCGACCGCAACACCTTCCGCGAGTTCTGCACCGTCAACCGGGGCACCGGCACCGGCGGTGGCATCACCCGCGTGGGCAACGACAACTGGCTGCTGGCCTACACCCACGTGGCGCACGACTGCATCGTGGGCGACCACTGCGTGTTCTCCAACAACGCCACGCTGGCCGGCCACGTGACCGTGGGCGACCACGTGATCCTGAGCGGCTTTGCGGGCGTGCACCAGTTCTGCCGGATCGGCTCGCACGCGTTCGTGGGCATGGGTGCGTTCGTCAATGGCGACGTGCCCCCCTTCACCATGGTGGCGCAGGAAACCTACGGCCGTCCGCGTGGCATCAACAGCGAAGGACTCAAGCGTCGCGGGTTCGATGCCGAGCGCATTTCCGCGATCAAGCGCGCGTACCGCGCGCTGTACGTGTCCGGCGCGCCACTGGCCGAGGCTCGCCTCGCGCTGGCCGAACTGGCCGACACCACTGGCAGCCAGGACGTGCAGGCACTGATCGAGTTCATCGACAGCGCCGAGCGTCCGCTGCTGCGCTGAGGCGGGACGCCCGTGGACACCACGGACACCGCCACGCCGCGCCGCCGCATGCGCATTGCGCTGGTAGCCGGCGAGGCTTCCGGCGACATCCTGGGCGCTGGGCTTGTCGCCGAGCTGCGCCGCCGTCACCCCGACGCGGAATTTGCCGGTATTGGTGGCGACGGCATGCGTGCCGCCGGCCTCGACGCCTGGTTCGATGCCAGTGAACTTGCCGTCATGGGGCTGGCGGAAGTCCTGCGGCACCTGCCACGGCTGCTGCGCCTGCGCCGCCAGTTGCGCGAGCGGCTGCTCGCCTGGCAGCCGGACGTGTTCATCGGCATCGACGCACCGGATTTCAACCTGGGTGTGGAGCGGTGGCTGAAGCAGCGCGGTGTTCGCACGGTGCACTACGTGAGTCCGTCGGTCTGGGCATGGCGGGAGAAGCGCGCCGAAAAGATCGGATCATCGGCCGACCGCGTGCTGTGCCTGTTCCCGATGGAACCGCCGATCTACGCGCGGCACGGCGTGGACGCGCGATTCGTGGGTCACCCGCTGGCCGATGAGATGCCGCTGGAACCGGACCGTCTGGCTGCCCGACGCGCCCTTGGGCTTGACGACGACCGTCCCGTGCTGGCGCTGCTGCCGGGCTCCCGCGTGGGCGAGATCCACCGGTTGGCTGCTGATTTCCTGGCCGCTGCCGCGCAGGTCGTGGCCCAGCAGCCCCAACTGCAGGTGGTGGTGCCGATGGCGAACGCGCACGCGCGCGTGGCCTTCGAGCAGGTGCTGGGACGCCATCCGGATGCCGCCGCGCTTGCGCCCGCGCTGAGGGTGATCGATGGCCAGGCGCGCACGCTGATGCGTGCCAGTGACGTGATCCTGCTCGCATCCGGGACGGCTACGCTCGAGGCCATGCTCGCGAAGCGCCCCATGGTGGTGGCCTACAAGGTGGCACCGCTGACGTTCGCGCTGGTCAAGGGGCTGGGTCTCTTGAAGGTCGACCACTACTCGCTGCCCAATGTCCTGGCCGGGGAACGCGTGGTGCCCGAACTGATGCAACACGACTGCACGTCGGAGCGACTGGCCGAGGCCACGCTGGCAATGCTGCGTGACCCATCGGCCGAGGCCAGGCTGGCCCATCGTTTCCGTGCCCTGCATGAGCAGTTGTGGCGTGACGCGTCTGCGCGCGCCGCGGACGCCGTGGAAGAGCTCATGGGGCCAC
>CBFGOS010000119.1:0-6883 GCA_965650425.1 uncultured Lysobacter sp.
CCGGCCTCTCCGAGGCCGTTGCACTGGGCGCCTCGGCGGCTGCCTCGTGGCCGGGGGCGGGCTCGGTTTCCAGTGCGGCGGCAATGACCTCTGCGGGCACCGGCTCCAACGGGGACGCCGCTGGCAGCGTGACAGGTTGCTCGAAGGCGGCCTCGCCCCGATCGGCCACTACCGCATCGCCGGGTAGGGCTTCGGCGGCAGGTTGGGGCGCGCCCGTGGGCGCGTCGGCGCCTTCAGGCTGCGCCGCCTGCGGGAACGCGGCGGCCAGCTCCTCGACGCTGGGGCGCTTGGTGGCATCGGTGGTAGCCGCGTCGGGCTTCTTGCGGCGGAAAAAACTGAGCATCGCGTGGGGACATTCCGTGAATGCGCGAGAATGTGCACATGCTAGCACCGGCCCCCGCGAGTCCCTGATGAAAGCGCCCCGACATTCCCGGCCTGCGACCCCTCGTATGCCCGCGTTGGGCGCGCCCGGCCGCGTCCGGCTGATCGGCGGAAAATGGCGGGGTACGCGGCTGGACGTGCCGCAGGCGCCCGGCCTGCGGCCCACCTCCGACCGGGTGCGCGAAACCCTGTTCAACTGGCTGATGCCGGTGCTGCCCGGCGCGCGGGTGCTGGATCTGTTTGCCGGCAGCGGCGCGCTGGGACTGGAGGCGCTGTCGCGCGGGGCGGCCTCGGCTGTGCTGGTGGAGCGCGATCGCAGCCTGGCCTCGGCCCTGACTGGCACGTTGTCCCGCCTGGAGGGCGGGGAAGCGGCGCAGGTGGTCAACGCCGACGCGCTGGCGTGGCTGGCAACGGCGGATGCCCGCGGCTTCGACCTGGCCTTCCTGGATCCGCCCTTCGCGGCGGGGCTCTGGGAATCGGTCCTGCCCCGCCTGGTCGATCGGCTTTCCCCGCAGGCCTGGCTGTACGTGGAGTCCCCAGCCGACGTGGCCCCCCCAATGCCGCCGGACTGGGACCTGCACCGCGAGGGCCACACCCGCGAGGTCCGCTTTGCCCTGTACCGGCGGCGCCCGGCAGCCGCTGATACACTGGCGTGAACACGGCCGGTCCGTCCGGTTCTTTCCGTTGCGCCTCTCCAGCCCATGACCCACGCATGACCGCGGCCCGAAATCGCATCGCCGTTTACCCCGGCACGTTCGACCCAATCACCAATGGCCACGTCGACCTCGTCGATCGTGCCGCGCCGCTGTTCGAGAGGCTGATCATCGGCGTGGCCGAAAGTCCCGCCAAGGGGCCGGCACTGCCGCTGGACCTGCGCGTGGAACTGGCCCGTCAGGCGGTGGCCCACCACCCAAACGTGGAGGTCCGCGGCTTCAACTGCCTGCTGGCCCATTTCGTGGCCGAAGTGGGGGGTGGGGTGCTGCTGCGCGGGCTGCGCGCGGTGTCCGACTTCGAGTACGAGTTCCAGCTGGCCAGCATGAACCGCCACCTCATTCCCGAGGTGGAAACGCTGTTCCTGACGCCGGCGGAGCAATATGGGTTCATTTCTTCCTCCCTGGTGCGCGAGATCTCGCGCTTGGGCGGTGATGTCTCTGGCTTCGTGCCGCCGGCAGTCGCCGCCGCGCTGCAGGCGCAGTGGGCCCGGACCACTGGCTGATTCCTTTCCAACCGCAACACACACCACAACAGGGGCTCCCCGATGAAGACCACCACCCGCCTGATGCTCACCGCCTGCCTTGCGCTGCCGTTGCTGGCCGCGTGCAAGAAGGAAGACGCCGCCAAGCAGGAAGCCGTCGTCGAGGCGCCGCTGGTCGCGCCGACCACCACCGACGAGAACGCCTGGGGCACCTACCTGCAGGAAGTGGTCAAGCGCAACCTCGATGGCGTGACCGGCCAGCCGTACCTGTACTTCCTGCCGGCCGAAGACACCGCGGACTTCCAGGGCTACTACGACCGCCTCTTGGAGCAGGCCTCCACCGACCTGCAGCGCGGCATCCTGGAAGGCAACCTCGTGGCCTACGGTTCGCCGTCCTCGGCCAAGATGGCCGACCTGGTGGTCGCCTCGTTCGCCAAGGTGCAGCCGGGCGCGATGAAGGGCGTGAAGGTGCTGTTCCTGGGCAAGGCCGAGGACACCGAGCGCGTCAAGGCCGCCGTAGCCCCGGCCGGCGTCGACTACAAGTTCATCGAGACCAAGTAACCGGCCTCGTGCCTGCCGCGCCTGCAACGGGCGCGGCGGGCCCTGCCGGCGTACTGGCGCCCCACCGCCATGTCGCTGAAGATCAACGAACTCTGCGTCAACTGCGACGTCTGCGAACCCGCCTGCCCCAACCAGGCCATTTCGCAGGGCGAGACCATCTATGTGATCGACCCGGCGCGCTGCACCGAATGCGTCGGTCACTTCGACGAGCCACAGTGCGTGGTCGTCTGTCCGGTCGAGTGCATCGATCCCGATCCCGACCATCCCGAAACCCAAGGGCAACTGCTCGCCAAGTTGGCGAGGTTGCAGCAGGAGTGAGTTTGCATGCCGATTGATCTGCGCGGACGGGCCACGTCGTTGTGCCTGGCGGTTGCGCTTTCGATTGCGCCGATGCTGGCGGCAGGGGCCGAGACCTTGTCCGATGGCAACAGGCAGGCAGCGCAAGCCCCGGCAACGACGACGCTGGCTGGCCCCGCGGCACGATCCAAGTCAGTGCCGCCCGGGGCGGTAATCGCCAGCGCGCACACGCTGTCCACCGATGCCGGCATGGAGATCATCCGCGCGGGCGGAAACGCCTTCGACGCGGCCATTGCGGTGTCGGCCGCGTTGTCGGTGGTGGAGCCGATCAGTTCAGGCATCGGCGGCGGGGGCTTCTTCCTGCTGCACGATGCGCGCACGGGTCGCGACGTTTTCGTGGATGCGCGCGAGACCGCGCCAGAATCCGCGACTCCCGCGGCCTACCTCGACGACAAGGGTGAACTCAACCGGGACCGCTCGGTCAATGGTCCTTGGTCGGCGGGGATTCCCGGTCTTCCCGCCGCGCTGGTACATCTGGCGGAGCGGTACGGCCGGTTGCCACTGAAGACCTCGCTGGCGCCGGCGATCCGGATCGCGCGCGATGGTTTTCCGATCTATGCGCGGCTGGAGAAGGGCTACCACTCCCGCCGCGAGGTGATGGAGCGCTACCGCGGAACCCGCGCGGTGTTCCTCGCCGATGGCACCCCGCCGCAAGTGGGCGAACGCTTCAGGCAGCCTGACCTCGCCCGCACGCTGGAGCTGTTGGGCCAAAAGGGCTTCGATGGCTTCTACCGCGGGGAGGTGGCGAAGAAACTGCTCGCTTCGGTGAAGGAAGAGGGCGGCAAGTGGCGTTCGGATGAACTGGCCGGCTATCGCGTCAAGGAACGCGAGCCCCTGCGCTTCAAGTACCGTGGTTGGGACGTTACGACCGCGCCGCCGCCGTCGTCGGGTGGCGTGGCAATGGCGCAGATCCTCCAGGTGCTGGAGGGATGGGATCTTTCAAAGCTGGATGCCAGCCAGCGCACCCACCTCGCTGTGGAAGCGATGCGCCGCGCCTACCGCGATCGCACGATCTATCTCGGCGATCCTGATTTCGTGCAGGTGCCGGTGGCGCGACTGACCAGTCGGGATTACGCCGCGGGCCTGCGTGCTTCCATCCACCCCGCCAAGGCCCTGCCCAGCGCCCTGCTGAGTGGCCAGCCGGCGCCGCTGGAGGACGACGAGACCACCCACTTTTCCATCATCGATGCCGAAGGCAATCGCGTTTCGGCCACGCAGACGGTCAACCTGTTGTACGGCTCCGGCCTGGTGGCGCCAGGTACGGGCGTGCTGCTCAACAACGAGATGGACGATTTCGCGCTGCGTCCGGGCACGCCCAACGCTTTCGGCGTGATGGGCTTCGAGGCCAACGCACCGAAACCCGGCAAGCGCATGCTCAGTTCGATGACGCCGACGTTCATCGAATCCAAGGACAAGGTGGCGGCCATTGGTGCGCCGGGTGGCAGCCGGATCATCACCGAGGTGCTGCTGGGCATCTTGGCTTATGACGATGGCCTGACGTCGCAACAGGTCGCGGCTTTGCCACGCATCCACCACCAATGGATGCCTGATGTGATCTCCGCCGAGGCGGGCGCCCTTTCACCGGACACGGTGAAAGCCCTGGAGGCGATGGGTCACAAGGTCAACGCCGCCGAGTCGCCGTGGGGCAACCTGCAGACGGTGGCGTGGGACAAGACCAACAACACATTGGAAGGTGGCACCGACCCCCGCAATCCGGTGGGCAAGGCGGACGTGGTTCTGGCGCCGACAGCGAAATAACCGCCGGCAAGCGCGGGTCGCGCGCACCTAGCCCGGCTTCGTCGCACCGCGCCTGCGCAAGGTATGACTCCGCGCTTGGCCGCGACCGGAGGCTCGCTTGGCCAGGCGCGCGATGCAGCCCTTGTGCAGCTGCCAGCGGTATCATTGATGCCGTCGTCAGGAAGTGCGCGCGAGGTGGTTGGAATGAAACTCTGGTCACTGCTGGGCAACAGCCAGAAGCTCGACGGTGGTGCCATGTTTGGCAACGCGCCGCGCGCGATGTGGGCCAAATGGTCCGCGCCGGACGAGCAGAACCGCATCGACCTGGCCTGTCGCGCGCTGCTGGCCAGCCCGCTCAACGGCAAGACCGTGTTGTTCGAAGCCGGCATCGGCGCGTTCTTCGAGCCCAAGCTGCGTGAGCGCTATGGCGTGGTCGAGGACCGTCACGTGCTGCTGGAATCCCTCGCTGCGGCAGGTTTCAAGCCTGAGGACATCGACGTGGTGGTGCTCTCGCACTTGCACTTCGACCACGCGGGCGGATTGCTGGCGCAGTGGCAGGAAGGACAACCGCCGCGACTGGTGTTTCCGAATGCGACCTATGTGGTCGGGCACGAGCACTGGGAGCGGGCGCTGCAGCCGCATGCCCGCGACCGCGCCAGCTTCATTCCCGAACTGCCGGGGTTGATCGAGGCTACCGGGCGCCTGGAACTGGTCGACGGCCCGCATTGCCAGGTGCTGGGTGACAGCGTGCGCTTCCATTTCAGCGGAGGCCACACACCGGGGCTGATGCTGTCGGAGATCGTGGGGCCGGAGACCGTGGACGGCCAGCCGCATGGCGGCGTGGTGTTCTGCGCGGACCTGATTCCAGGTCGGCCCTGGGTGCACGTGCCCATCACCATGGGCTACGACCGGAATGCGGAGCTGCTGATCGACGAGAAGAAGGCTTTCCTGGCCGACAAGTTGGCGCGCAACGTGCATCTGTTCTTCACCCATGATCCCGGTTGCGCGCTTGCACAGGTCACGCGCGACGAGAAGGGCAAGTTCGGCACCACGCACGAGGTCGCCGAACTGCATGCAAGGACGCTGGCGGCATGAGGTTTGCGCTGGCCGCGCTGGCGCTGCTGGTCGCGGGACAAGTGGCGCAGGCCCAGGAAGTTCCGGCACTTGTGCCGAAGCCGGGGCCGGCGATTCGTGACCCTGATTTCCGGGTCGAAACGCGTCAGTTTGGCCTTGATCGCCGGGTGGAGATGCTGCAGTGGCGACGTTCGGATGCCGGATACGCACGCGTGTGGAATGCGGCACCCATTGATTCCACCGCGTTCGATGCGGCGCATCGCAACCCGGGCGAGCTGCCCATTGGCAGTGAGCGCTGGTGGGCTAACGGCGCCACGCTCAATGGAAAGCCACTCGCGCCGGAAGTGTTGCGCACGCTCGGCGAGTGGCGGGAGTTTCGCCCCAGTTACCGACGTCTTCCGGCCAACTTGTCGGCCACGTTCCAGCCAGATGGCGACGGGCTCAGCAGCAGCGAGAACCCGCTGGATCCGCAGATCGGTGACCTGCGCGTCACCTGGCGCGAACTGACCCTGCCACCGCTGTTGGGCAAGATCGAACTGCGTGCCGGCGCTTGGCATCCCACCCCCAATGCCGCGTTGCCGCCAAAGCCGGAGATCGTTGAGGAAGCCATCGAGCCGGCCGCTGAAGTCGCAGCCCTTTCGCTGCAATGGTGGCTCTGGGGCGTCGGCGGCCTGGTGGGGGTCGCGTTGGTCACGCTGGTCACGTTCCGCCGGCGCCGCGGCACTCGCGGCGGCGCGCGGCGTTAGACCAGGTCGGTGCCAAACAGCTTGTCCCCGGCATCACCCAGGCCGGGCAGGATGTAGCCCACGTCATTGAGCCGCTCGTCCACCGCGGCAGTGTAGACCTCGAAGTCCGGGTGCACCGCCGCTACCGCGCGCAGCCCTTCCGGTGCAGCCACCAGGAACACGCCCTTGATCCGCGTGCAGCCCTGCGCCTTGAGCTGGTCGATGGCGGCAATGGTGCTGCCCCCGGTGGCCAGCATCGGGTCGACGATGATCGCCACGCGTTCGGCCATGCGGGCGGGAAGGTTGAGGTAATAGCGGTCCGGCAGCAGCGTCGTTTCGTTGCGCTTCAGCCCGACTACGCCGATGCGTGCCGTGGGCAGCGCCGCAAGCACGCCCTGCAGCATGCCCAGCCCCGCACGGAGGATCGGCACCAGCGTGACCTTGCCGGCCAACCGCCGTACTTGGGTGGGGCCTGCCCAGCCTTCGATCACCGCGCCCTCGGTTTCCAGGTCGCGGGTGGCTTCAAACGCCACCAGCGTGCCCACTTCCGCCACCAGTTCGCGGAATTCCTTGTTGCTGATGTCCTTGCGGCGCATCAGGCCCATCTTGTGCTGCACGAGCGGGTGCTGGACTTCGACGATCTTCATGCGCATTGCCTGCAAGGGGACGCCGCCAGACTAGCGGACGATGACGCAGTTGGCACGGCAACCACGGCGGGTTCCAACCTTGCTCAGGCGAGCAGTCACCTGCGCGTGGCCCGCATCGTGGGCCTGGACGCTCGCGCGCCCACGGCCGCCGGAGCCGGCGAAAGAAACGACGAAGCCGGGACGGGCCCGGCGGCGATCGCCTCGCG
>CBFGOS010000120.1:0-6792 GCA_965650425.1 uncultured Lysobacter sp.
ACATCCTTTGGGGAGGGCGCCCGCCGGCCTTAGCCGGGGGCGAGCCGGGGCATTCTAGGCCCTTGCCGGCGGCACTGCCGGCGAGGTTGCCGGTGCAACCGCCCAACATCGCCCGTCGGTTTCAGGGGACAATGTGCGACCCCAAATCCCGGAGATCGAAAGACCGTGTCGGCGCACTCGCAGCGATGGGTTGTACTCAAGTTCGGGGGTACCTCGGTATCCCGCCGCAACCGTTGGGACACCATTGGCCGCATTGCCGCCAAACGCATGGCCGGGGACGAGGCACGCGTGCTGGTGGTCGTGTCCGCGCTGTCGGGCGTGACCAACGAGCTGCAGGCCATTGCCAATGGCGACGGCATCGACGGCCGAATCGCCGGGCTGGTGGAGCGCCATCGCGCGTTCTGTGCCGAGCTGGACCTGGACGCCGAGTCGGTGCTGGGCGGGCGACTGGCCGCGTTGCAGGCGCTGGCTACCGACCCACGCGCGGCAACGCGCACGCTGGACTGGCAGGCTGAGGTGCTGGGGCAGGGCGAACTGCTTTCGTCCACCATTGGTGCGGCCTACTTGCGGTCCCAGGGGCACGATTTTGGCTGGTGCGACGCGCGCGACTGGCTCGATGCGATCGCGCTGCCGAACCAGAGCGAGTGGTCGGGACGGCTGTCGGTCAACTGCCGTACGCAGGCCGACGCCGGTTTCGCCGAGCGCTTTGCGGCCCAGCCCACGGCAATGCTGATCACGCAGGGCTTCATCGCCCGCCACGGCGATGGCGGCACCGCCATCCTGGGTCGCGGTGGTTCGGACACCTCGGCGGCGTACTTCGGCGCGCTGCTCAAGGCCAAGCGCGTGGAGATCTGGACCGACGTGCCGGGCATGTTCAGCGCCAATCCGCGCGACGTGCCCGACGCGCGCCTGCTGTCGCGTCTGCACTACGCTGAGGCCCAGGAAATCGCCACCACCGGCGCCAAGGTGCTGCACCCGCGTTCCATCGGCCCGTGCCGCGAGGCCGGCGTGCCGATGGCGATCCTCGACACCGAGCGCCCCGACGAGCTGGGCACGCGCATCGACGCGCTGGCCGCCACCGTGCCGGGTGTCAAGGCCATCAGTCGTCGCAACGGCATCGTGCTGGTGTCGATGGAAAGCATTGGCATGTGGCAGCAGGTCGGCTTCCTCGCCGACGTGTTCGAGCGCTTCAAGCGCCACGGCTTGTCCATCGACCTGATCGGCTCGTCGGAGACGAACGTGACGGTGTCGCTGGACCCCAGCGAAAACCTGGTCAGCAGCAACGTGCTGGCGGCGCTGTCCGAAGACCTGGCGGAGGTGTGCCGGGTCAAGGTGATCGCGCCATGCGCGGCCATCACCCTGGTCGGCCGCGGCATGCGTTCGCTGCTGCACAAGCTGTCCGACATCTGGGCCACGTTTGGCCGCGAGCGCGTGCACCTGATCTCGCAGTCCTCCAACGACCTCAACCTGACCTTCGTCATCGACGAGGCGGACGCGGACGGGCTGTTGCCGCAACTGCACGCGGAGCTGGTGCGCTGCGGCGCAATGCCGGTGCAGGACGCGAGCGTCTTCGGCCCCAGCTGGAAGGAGATCGCGCACGGCAAGGTGCAACGGGGGACACCGTGGTGGTCGCTCCAGCGCGAGGCACTGTTGCAGACCGCGCAGGCAGGGACACCGCGCTACGTCTATGACCTCGACACCGTGCGGGCCCGTGCACGCGCCCTGGCGTCGATCACGGCCATCGACCGCTGCTTCTATGCGATCAAGGCCAATCCGTACCCGGCCATCCTGCAGGCGGTGGTGGCGGAAGGCTTTGGTCTGGAGTGCGTGTCGCAGGCGGAGTTGGATCACGTGTTCAACGTGGTGCCGAACATGGCGCCGCAACGCGTGCTGTTCACCCCCAGCTTCGCGCCACGCCGCGAGTACGAGGCGGCCTTCGCGCGCGGCGTCAACGTCACCCTCGACAACATCGAGGCGCTGCAGCGCTGGCCGGAGGTGTTCCGCGGCCGCACGCTGTGGCTGCGCCTCGAACTGGGGCACGGCGAAGGCCACCACGAGAAGGTGCGCACCGGCGGCGTGGCCGCCAAGTTCGGCTTGCCGGTGGCGCGCTTCGACGCTTTCGTCAGCGAAGCGAACAAGCTGGGAGTGCGCATTGGCGGCCTGCACGCGCACCTGGGCAGTGGCATTGACGATCCGCGCCACTGGCGAGATGTGTACGCCAACCTGGCCGGCCTCGCGGACAGCGTGGGCACCATCGAATTCATCGACATTGGCGGCGGCTTACCGATCCCGTACACGCCCGATGCGCAAGCCTTCGACCTCGCCGCGTGGCGCGCCGGGCTGGACGAGATCAAGGCCGAGTACCCGCGCTTCGGGCTGGTGATCGAGCCAGGCCGCTACCTGGTCGCCGAATCCGGTGTGCTGCTGCTCACGGTGACCCAGGTGGTGGAGAAGGACGGCGTGCGCCGCGTCGGTGCGGACGGGGGCATGAATGCACTGGTGCGCCCGGCGATGTACGAGGCCTATCACGGCATCCATAACCTCAGCCGGCTGGATGACGGTGCAACCCAGGCGTTCGACGTGGTCGGGCCGATCTGCGAGACCGGTGACGTGCTGGGCCGCGGCCGGTTGCTGCCGTCGGCGACGGCGGAAGGTGACGTGTTGCTGGTGGCGGATGCGGGCGCCTACGGCATGGCGATGGCAAACACTTACAATCTGCGGGCCCTGCCGGCCGAGCAGGTGTTGGGAAAAACCGAGTGATGGGTGTGGACATGGGCGAGTGGCGGTTCCAGCGTGACGGCATCAAGGCGTTCCGGTTCGTGCGTTGCGAGCTGGATGCGGCGACGGGCGTCGCGCGGTTGGTGTACGCCTTCGACGACGGCCCGGAGCTGGTGGAAACCATCACCATCCCGGGCGCACCGTTCACCCTGGATGCGACCTGCGCCGACGCCGTGCAGCGCGCGTTGCAGTTGCTGCACCTGATCACCGGCGTGAGCTACTACAAGGCGGCGGTGCCGGAGGAAATCCGCATCGAGTCGTACACGATCGATGCCGATACCGCCGCATTGCTGGAGTCGGTGTACCTGCACGGCCTGGGCGAGTTCGCCTACCGCAACGGGTTGAACCTGCATGGCAGGATCCGCTTCCCGCATGTGGCCCATGCCGATGCAGCCGCCCCGGCCGTGGGCCTGCGCGAGCACGCGCTGGTCGCCATCGGCGGCGGCAAGGATTCGCTGGTCAGCATCGAGGCGTTGCGCGCGCTGGGCATCGACCAGACCGTGACGTGGATTGGCGGCTCGCAGCTGATCAAGGCCTGCGCCGAGCGCACCGGCCTGCCGACGCTCAACCTCGGTCGCGCGCTGGCGCCCCAGCTGTTCGACTACAACCGCGAGGGCGCCTGGAATGGCCACATCCCGGTGACCGCGGTGAACTCCGCGATCCTGGTGCTGGCCGCGCTGCTGCACGGCGTGGACCAGGTGGTGTTCTCCAACGAACGCTCGGCCAGCTACGGCAGCCTGATCGAAGGTACCGGCGAGGTGAACCACCAATGGTCGAAGGGCTGGGCATTCGAATCGGCCTTTGGCGATTACATCGAGAAGCACGTTGCCGCGGACCTGCATTACTACTCGCTGTTGCGCCCGCTGAGCGAGTTGGCCGTGGCGCGGCAGTTCACGCGCAGCGACCGCTACGACGCGCATTTCAGCAGCTGCAACCGCAACTTCCACATCCTGGGGGAGCGCCCCGCCAACCGCTGGTGCGGCGTGTGCCCCAAGTGCCACTTCGTGTTCCTGGCGCTGGCGCCGTTCATGCCCAAGCCGAGGTTGGTGGGCATCTTCGGCCGCAACCTGCTGGACGACGAGGGGCAGACCGGCGGCTACGACGCGCTGCTGGAATACCAGGACCACAAGCCGTTCGAGTGCGTGGGCGAAGGCAAGGAATCGCGCGCCGCGTTGGCCGCCCTCGCGACGCGGCCGGAGTGGCGCGAGGATGCGCTGGTCAAGCGTTTCGCGCGTGAGATCCTGCCACAGTTGGATGTGACCGAACTGGCCATCGAACCGCTGTTGGTGATCGACGACGAACATCGCATCCCCGCCAAGCTGTGGGAACGCCTGCGTGCGCATCTCGCAGCTTGACGGCCAGCGGGTCGCGTTGTGGGGTTGGGGGCGCGAAGGGCACGCCGCGTACCGCGCCATCCGCGAGCAACTCCCCAGGCAGCCCCTGACCCTGTTCTGTATGGCGGACGAAGCCGATGGCGCGGCAGCGCTCGGTGATCCGCAACTGGCCGTCGAGACGGCCGCCACCGCAGAGCGCTTGTCTGCGTTCGACGTGGTGGTGAAGTCGCCGGGGATCAGCCCGTACAAGCCGGAGGCCGAGGCGGCACGCAAGCAAGGCACCCGTTTCCTGGGCGGCACGTCGTTGTGGTTCGCCGGGCATGCCGGAGCGGATGGCGTCGTGGCCCACACGGTGTGCGTGACCGGAACCAAGGGCAAGAGCACCACCACCGCGCTGCTGGCGCACCTGCTGCGCGCGGGCGGGCACACGACCGCGTTGGCCGGCAACATCGGCCTGCCGCTGCTCGAACTGGCCGAATCTCCGGAACCGGCATTCCGCGTGATCGAGCTCTCCAGCTTCCAGACCGGTGACGTGGCCGCCAGCGGCGCCCGCCCAGAAGTCGCTGTCGTGCTCAACCTCTTTCCCGAGCACCTGGATTGGCACGGCAGCGAAGCGCGCTATGTCGAGGACAAGCTGCGCCTGCTCACCGGCGCGCGTCCGAAGATCGCGATCATCAACGCCAACGACCCGCACCTGACGGGGCTGTCGCTGCCCGACAGCGATGTACGCCGCTTCGGCCACGCCGAAGGCTGGCACCTCCGTGAAGACCTGCTCTATCGCGGTGACATGCTGGTGATGGACACGGCCTCGCTGCCGCTGCCCGGCCGCCACAACCGCGGCAACCTGTGCGCGGTACTCACCGCCATCGAGGCGCTCGGGGTGGATGCAGTGGCGCTGGCGCCGCACGCCGCGAGCTTCAAGCCGCTGCCGCACCGGCTGCAGACATTGGGTGTGCGAGACGGCTTTACCTGGGTGAACGATTCCATCAGCACCACGCCGTATGCCAGCCTCGCGGCGCTGGACTGCTTCCGCTCGCATCGCGTGGCCATTCTGGTCGGGGGCCACGACCGTGGCGTGGACTGGCACGACTTCGTCGGGGCAATGCAGCACCAGGCGCCCGTCGCGATCGTGACCATGGGACAGAACGGTCCGCGCATCCACGACCTGCTCGCGCCGCTGGCCGCGGAAGGAAGGTTCGCCCTGACGTCCGCCCATGATCTCGCGGACGCGATGGCGCAGGCGCGTGCGGCGCTGGGGACGGAAGGCGTCGTGCTGCTCTCACCGGGGGCGCCGAGTTTCGGGCCTTACCGCGATTACGTGGCGCGTGGACGCCATTTCGCTCAGCTGGCCGGCTTCGATCCGGACACCATCAGCACAATTCCGGGCCTGGGCATCGCCTGAGCCACGGGTCCTGCAGGTGCGCCCCGTGGCAAGGTCGCGCGCAACCCAGTCCCCTCAGTGGTCGCGGCTCACCGCATAGCGAGCCAAGCCGCGCAGCGCGGCGACGTACTCGTTCCCGGGCAACGCATCGAGCGACTGCTCGGCCAGCGCGGCATAGTCCCGCGCGCGCTGGCGGCTGTACTCCAGCCCGTCGGTGGCATGGATCGCCGCCATCACCGCCGGCATCGCGGTGGTGTCCCCGTGCTCGATCGCCTTGCGCAGCACCTGGCGCGTGGCTTCATCGCTGTGGCGGATCGCATGGATCAGCGGCAACGTGGCCTTGCCTTCGGCCAGGTCGTCCCCCAGGTTCTTGCCCAGCGTTTCGGCGTCGGAGGCGTAATCGAGTACGTCGTCGGCAATCTGGAACGCATAGCCGAGGTTCAGCCCGTAGTCGAACAGCTTCTGCTGGGCGGTCTCGTCCGCACCCGCCAACAGCGCACCCAACCGGGTGGCGGCCGCGAAGAGCACGGCGGTCTTGCGCTCGATCACCCGCAGATAGGCCGCCTCGTCGGTGTCCGGGTTGCGCACATGCAGCAGCTGCAACACCTCGCCCTCCGCGATGCGGTTGGTCGTGTCGGCCAGGATGCGCTGCACCAGCATGCTGTCCAGCTCCACCATCAGCTGGAAGCTGCGTGAGTACAGGAAGTCACCGACCAGCACGCTGGCCGCATTGCCCCACACCGCATTGGCGGTCTTGCGCCCGCGCCGCAGGTCGGACTCGTCCACCACGTCGTCGTGGAGCAGGGTGGAAGTGTGGATGAACTCCACCACCGCGGCCAGCTGGTGCGCGTCCGCCCCCCGGTGGCCCAGCGCCCCCGAAGCCAGGAGCAGCAGCATCGGGCGCAGGCGCTTGCCGCCGGCGCTGACGATGTAGTCCGCGATCTGGTTGATCAGCACCACGTCCGACGCCAGCCGCCGCCGGATCAACGCGTCCACCGCCGCCATGTCGTCCTGGGCCAGGGCCTGGATGGTCTTCAGGTCGGGGGCGGAAGTGTCTGCGTGCATGGAGCCGGAGTGGGGACAAGGGGCGCCAATTATAGGCCCTGCGGGCCACCCGGGCCCGGCCGCGACCGATTCCTACGTGGCCCCGGGGTGGCATCCGATGGCAGCGGCCCCGGCGCTATACTGCAATGACGCTCGCCGGTTAGCGGCGACATCCAGAAGGACAGAATTCAATGGCACGTGGCATCAACAAGGTCATCCTGGTCGGCAACCTCGGTGACGACCCCGAGACCAAGT
>CBFGOS010000121.1:0-6759 GCA_965650425.1 uncultured Lysobacter sp.
AGCTCGCCGCGGATGGCGCCGATGCGGCCGTCCATCATGTCGCTGGGCGCGACGACGTCGGCACCGGCGCGCGCGTGCGAGATCGCCTGCTTGACCAGGGCCTCGACGGTCTCGTCGTTCATCACGTAGCCGCTGTCGTCCAGCAGGCCGTCCTGGCCGTGCACGGTGTACGGGTCCAGCGCGACGTCGGTGATCACGCCCAGTTGCGGAAAGCGTTCCTTGAGCGCACGCACGGCGCGCTGCGCGAGGCCGTCGTCCTGCCACGCGGCTTCGGCGGTCAGCGACTTGGCCTCCGGCGCGGTAACCGGAAACAGGGCGAGCGCGGGCACGCGAAGCTCGCTGGCCTGCTCGGCCACCTTGAGCAGCTCGTCGATCGACAGGCGTTCGATGCCCGGCATGGAGGCGACGGCTTCGCGTCCCTTCAGCTCGTGGACGAAGACCGGGTAGATCAGGTCGTTCGCGGTGAGGACCGTCTCGCGCATCAGTCGGCGCGAGAACTCGTCGCGGCGCATCCGCCGCGGGCGCGTGTAGGGGTAGCTCATGGCGGGGCATTGTACGCCCGGTCTGCGGGTGCGGCTTGATCGTGATCAGGCCATTGCCGCCGGAGTGCTCAAGACCGAATGCGTGAATCGGCGGGGTCGAACGGCCATTTGACGACGGTCAAGGCGCGGGCACGACATTGGACTAAAGTGACACCATCCTAGCCACCCCCGTACCCAAGCCATGGATCTCAGCAACCCCGGCCGTCGCCGCTTCCTCGCCTACTCCGCTGCCGCCGCGGCGATTCCGCTGGTGCTCAAGGCGTTGCCCGCCGAGGCGGCACCCGCTGCGCTGCCCAAGCTGACCACCGCCAACCCGCAGGCCAAGGCGCTGGCCTACACCGAGAACGCCGCCGCGGTGAAGCACCCGGTATTCAAGGCCGGCAGCAACTGTGCCAACTGCACGCTGTACAAGGGCGCCAAGGGCCAGGCCTACGGGCCGTGCACGCTGTTCCCGCAGAACACCGTCGCCGCCAAGGGCTGGTGCAGCGCGTGGGCAAAGAAAGCCTGACCGGCTTGAAGCGGTGATCGCCGGGGTCGCTTGATCCCGGCGTTCATCCGGCCCATGACACGGGAGGCGCGGGCGGTCGTCCCGCGCACCATCGCCGTGCTCAGATCACGCCGCCGCCAATCCCCAGCCGCACGATCCCGACCACGATCACCAGCCCGTTGAGCGCGAGGCCGGCCTTCGCGCGGCCGCGGTGGCCCGGCCGGCTGAGCAGGATGCCCAGCGCGGCGATGATCGCGCCAATCGCGGCGAATGGGATGAGGAACCAGTTGCCCCATCCCAGCAAGGGGATCAGCGCCACGACCATCCACAGCATCGCGACGATGCCCCACAGCAAGCTGATCAGTCCCATCCGCAAGTCTCCATGACGAAGGCGCGAGCGCCGATGCCATGATCATGCCGCATCGGCACCATGTGCAGGGGCGCGCCGGAGGGGCAGGTCGCGGTGTGCCGTGATGGCGCGCCGGATCAGTCCGCTCAGGGGCCGTGTACGCCGTCGATTTCCACGCGCAACTCGCGCCGGCACACCGCACCGTGCAGCACGATATGCGGCACCGCGGCAGGCAAGCGGGCCGCCAGCGTCTGGGCGACGTGCCCCAGGTCGGCGGCATCGCGCACGTACACCTTGAGCCGGCTGCCCGGGCCCAACGACGCGGGCAATTCGGGCCGTTGCTGGCGGGCGCGGTCGATCAGGTGGTCGAGGTTGACCAGCACTTCGTCCAGCTGCGCCTCGACCGATTCCAGGTGCCGCGATTCGTGGCCCACGATCGCCGCAGTGCCCGAGAGCATCAGCGGCATGGTGCTGCCGGGCGGGGGCAGCATCGCACGTGCGAAGCCGGGCGGCTGGGGACCGTACTGGCGCGGGTAACGCCAGGCGCTGACCTGGCGGGGATTTTCCAGTGGGGTGCCGGGCGTGCGGGCGGCCAGCCAGTACACCTGCAGGCGGCGCTCGCCGTCGACGCGGCCGATGGCGGTGGCGGCGGGCAAGCGGGCAGGATCCACCGCGCCGAGCGCGCGGGCGCGGCCCACGCAGAAGCGGCGGTAACGCTCGTCGTCGTTGTCACCGGCGGTGATGCCGTCGAGGTAGTTCCACATCCGCAGCAGGTGCGGGTAGCCGCGGGTCGTGAGGAATGCCGACAGTCGCCGATAGATCGTTTCGGTGGTGCGCTCGATGTCGCTGTCGTGGTCGCCTGGCAACTCGTCCAGCTCGATGGCGCCAAACTGCAGCGTGCCGTCCTCGGCCCAGGCGACGTCGCCTTCGCGGCCCCGAGCCACCGGCCCAGCCACGCGCCACACTTCCAGCGGCGCCGCACCGTGCGGCTGCAGCGACACGCGCAGGTAGCGCGGGTCGTCGTGGCGGGGCGCGTCACGCCCGAAGCCGAACACGGCCAGGGTGTCGTCGCGGGCCAACAGGGCGTCGAGGTCGGCGTCGCTGTAGTCCACGGCCCAGCGAGGGGCTGGGCCAGCGAGCGGGGAGGGCGTGTCGGCCACCGGCGGACGGCCGGCGGTCGGGTGCGGCGAAGTCATGGCGACATGATAGCGGGACGCCGCCACGGCGACGTCACTGGGACGGAGGGGGGCGATGGCCCTGCGGGACACCCGTCGCGCCTGCGACGGGCAGGAAGCCGGGGTTCAGCCGGATGCGCGGAGTATGCTCATCCAACCCCGCCAAACGCCGCCGCCATGCAGCCGCATCGCCTGTTTTCCGCCGTTGTCCTGTCCACCCTGTTGCTGGGCGGCTGTGCCAGTACCCACCGGGTGATCCTGGCGCCGCCGCGACCGGCCATCGCGGTCGAGCAGGTGAAGGTTTATCAGGTGGCTCCCAAGCGCTTCGAGGAGATCGCGCGGCTGGAGTCCTCCAGCGCAATCGGCTTCGGCACTGCGGGACAGACCGATGCGGCGATCCTGCGCCTGCGCCGCGAGGCCGCCAAGCTGGGGGCCAACGGGGTCCTGCTGCTGGGCGTGGGCAGCGTCGCGCCGCCGGTGTCGGTCGGGGTGGGCACCGGCGTGCACCGCAGCCACGTGGGTGTCTATGGCGGCTTCGGCATCCCCACCACGCAACGCCAGGCGGTGGGCGTGGCGATCCACGTCATCGAGGAGTAACGCAGCGCGAGGGGGCGGGTCCGCTCGGCGGCGCCGTCGCGACGGTGGCGATCAGCGGGTCGTCGCTGGCTGGGCCATGGCGTCCGGCGCGAACTCGCCGGTGGGATCGTCGATCAACGGCGGATTGGCCCGGATGCTGCGATACACCGACCACATGCCGCCGCGCCGCAATACCTGCGCCACCACGTGCGAGGTGATGCGCCACAGGTCCTGCAGTGGCCGGAAGTGGCTGGCGCGGAACTCCTCCCCGCTACCGGCCTGCTGGTAGCGCGATTCGATCGGCACCGACACCACCCGCGTGCCCAGTTGGCGCGCTGCGGAGATGAGGACCTGCGCCTCGAACACGAAGCCCTCGCCGGGGATGTCCCGCAGGGCACACACGTCGGCGGGATAGAAGCGTTGACCGCTCTGGGTATCGGCGATCTGGTAGCCGGTGCCCCAGGCGATGCCCCAATCGCCGAAATGGTTGGCCAGCTTGCGGTAAAGCGGCTGTTGCGCGCGCTTGCGCAGTCGCGCGCCAATCACCAGGTGGCCGGGATGGCGGTTGGCGGCATCGAGCAGCCGCGGGATGTCTTCGGCGCTGTGCTGGCCATCGCCGTCCATGGTGACCACGCCCCGCAGCCCGCGTCGCAGGGCCTCGTCAAAGCCGGTGCGCAGGCTGGCGCCCTTGCCGCGGCGCGTGGGGTGACGAAGCACGGTAACGGGCAGGTCGGCGATGCACGTTGCCGTGCCGTCGTCGGAGCCGTCATCCACCACGATCACGTGGTCGCTTTCGCGCAGGGCGGCTTCGACCACGCCACGGATGCGCAGCGACTCGTTGAGGGCGGGAATGACAACGGCGACGTTGTGGCGATCGAGCATGCGCGGTTCCGGCGTGAGGAAGCGACGGAAGCCCTGCGCACTGCGTCGTAGGGCCGACTTGGGTCGGAGTATAGGCAGTGGCGCGTGAGGGGGAACCCCACGCGCCGCCGGCACGGTCCTCGCCATTCAGGGCCGTCGACAGGCGTCCGCCTCGCCAGCGACCCGTCAAGCGACGCAGCCATCGGGCCGTGACTGACTCGTTCCGCAGGGGGAAGGTGCGTCGACGCCGGCCCAGGCCGCCGACGCACCGTGTCCGCGGATCAGCCGCGCGGCTTGGCCTTCTGCGCCGGCACGAAGACCTCGCGGACCGCCTTGGCCAGCAGGTCCGGCGGCAGCAGGCCCTGGTCCAGCAGGAAATCGTTGAAGGCCTTGCGGTCGAAGCGGTCGCCGAGCGCGACCTCGGTCTCGGCGCGCAATTGCAGGATGCGGGCGTAGCCGTAGAAATAGCTACCGGCCTGGCCGGGCGAGCGCACCGTGTAGCGGTCCACCTCCTGCCGCGCCATTGCCTTGCTGAAACCCACCTGCTCGGTCAGTACCTTGAACGCGGTGTCGCGATCGGTGAGGCCCAGGTTGAGCATGGGGTCGAGCATCGCGCGCGCGGCGCGCAGCAGGCGGAACTGAAGCGCGATGAGCTGGCCCTCCAGCGGCTCGTACGGCACCATTTCGGCCTCGGCATACAGCGCCCAGCCTTCGACATTGACCGAGTTGAACGCGTAAAGGGTGCGCGCCAGCGACACGCCGCGCTCGACCATGGCGGTGAACTGCAGTTCGTGGCCCGGACGGCCTTCGTGCGCGGTCAGGGTCCACGCACCGGCGGGGTAGTTGAAGTCGTCGTACGCGCCGTCGGCACCGGCGTTGGGGTTGCCCAGCGGCAGCACGAAGGTGCCCTGCTGGCCGGTGTTGCCCACCAGCGGCGCCGGCAGGAAATGCGGCGCGGGCTGCGCCGCGCTCTCGGCCTCGCTGCCCAAGCGCATCTGCATCGGGCGCTGCGGCAGCGAGACCACGGCATGCTTGGCGATGAGGCGATCGAGTTCCGGCATCACCGTGTTGCGGTAGAACGGTTCGATCTGGTCATTGGCCAGTTGCGGCTGCTTGAGGGCCTTGATCACGCCGATGTAGTCGGTGGCGGCAATGCCCTTCTGCTTGGCCACCAGCGGCGCCAGTTGCTGCATGGCGTTGCGGGTTTCCATGAACTCCAGTTGCGCACGCTCGATCAGGACGCGCGGATCGATGTCGATGCCGACGTTCTTCAGCGAAAGCGCGTACAGCTCGTCGGGCAGCTGGTAGGTGGTGCGCGCGGTGGGCAGCACGGTTGCCTTGGACCACGCCGCGTAGTCGGTCAGTTGCTTGTCCAGCGCGTCCAGTGCGGCGTCGGCGCCTTCGACCTTGTATTTGGCGAACAGCGCGCGGATGCCCTTGAGGTAGGTGGGCAGGTTGTCGATGGACTGCTGCACCGACAACTGGGTTGGCTGCAACAGGCCCGCTTCGTTGCGCTCGTCGTAGCGCTGGCGCGCCTGCGTAGCCACTGGCGTGCTGCCAGCCACCTGGCCCACGTAGCGCTGCAGGCGCTTGAGCGCCATCGCGCGGCGCTCCGGCGGAGTCTGGTCGCTGAGCAGGCCCTGCATACCCTGGAACACGGCCTGGCCGACATCGGCCCACGGCCGGGTCAAGCGTTCGTTGACTTCGCTGGCCTCGATCGCGTCATCGGCGGCCTTGATCAGGATCTCGAGGTCCTGGCGGACGTTGGCATCGCGCTCCAGCTGCAGCTTGGTTGCCAGCGCGGCGCGCGCCTTGGCGGTGGCATCGCGGAAGCGCTTGCCGTTGTCGGGGCCGAAATCAAACGCCTTGTCGTCGTAGCCGGGGATGCCGAAGAACGACAGCTGCTCGGGGAAGAAGTCACCCTGGGCCTTGAGCAGGATCGCGGCGTTCTCGTTGCTGCGGGCCACCCAGGCAGGTGCGGCCTTTGCCGCTGGTGCCTTGGCAGCGGCCGTGCTGGAGGCGCTGGCCCAGGCGGCGGGCACGGCGAAAGCGGACACGGGCGCGAGCAGCGCCACGGCGATGGCAAGGGCGAGCGGCTTGGTCATGACAGGGGACCCCGGGGCGGAAAGGCCCCAGCATCACCGTTCCGGGGCCGTCGGGTCATCCGCCGAAGGTCACAGTGTGCGCAGCCTGCCGCGGTACCCCGCGCAGCGACTAGGCGGGCGACGGGGTCCACGGTGTCACTGCCACCGGGGCATGGCGCCCCGGCAGCGGTTGGACGGATCAGTGTGCCGACGGCTGCAGGCAACGGGCGAAGAAGGCCTCGGTCAGGCGGAACCGGTGCAGCAGGTCGGCACCGCTCAACCCGTGCTTGGCGCCTGGGTAGGTCATCAGTTCGAACGGCTGTGCGCGCTTCTGCAAAGCGCTCATCAGCACGGTCGAGTTGCTGAACAGCACGTTGTCATCGGCCATGCCGTGGATCAGCAGCAGCGGCGACTTCAACCCGTCGACGTGCGTGAGCACGCGTCCGTTTCGGTAGCCGTCCGCATTGGCCGCCGGCAGGTTCATGTAACGCTCGGTGTAATGCGTGTCGTACAGGCCCCAGTCGGTGACTGGCGCGCCGGCCACGCCGCAGGCGTAGGTGTCGGACGCCTTGGACAGCATCATCAGGGTCATGTAGCCGCCATTCGACCAGCCGTATGAGACAAAGCAAAGTTTATAGGTGGTAAAGGAACTCATGAAGAGAGACGAAGTAGATGCGAATGCTAA
>CBFGOS010000122.1:0-6738 GCA_965650425.1 uncultured Lysobacter sp.
TCACCGAGAACTGCATCAAGTGCAAGTACACCGACTGCGTCGAGGTGTGCCCGGTGGATTGCTTCCACGAAGGTCCCAACTTCCTGGTGATCGATCCGGACGAGTGCATCGACTGCACGCTTTGCGAGCCCGAGTGCCCGGCCAACGCGATCTACCCCGAGGATGACGTGCCCGCGGGGCAGGAAGGCTACGTGGCACTGAACGCAGAATTGGCGAAGGCCTGGCCGGTGATCAACGCCCGCAAGGACCCCCTGCCTGACGCTGCCGAGTGGGATGGCAAGACCGGCAAGCTTCCGTTGTTGGAGCGCTAAGCCCCAGGTCGGTTCCTGATGCCCGGCCAAGAAGAAACGGGTGCCTCGCGGCACCCGTTTTCGTTTGAGGCATCGGACCTGCCGGCACGGTCCCACCGACTTCGCCGACGCGGTCCTGCCCCATGCGCTGCGTCAGCAAGCGCACGGACGCGCGAGGCCGATCAGCGACCGGCCAACGCGGCCTTGAGGCTGGCGATCAGCTTGGCGGGCGCCTCGCCGGTCGCGGGCACGCCGCGTGGGTCCACGGCCGAAACGTAGGCGCCAGCCTCCACCGCGGTGACACGCACCAGGAAGTTGCTGCCACCGTAATTGACGTCA
Source organism: uncultured Lysobacter sp. (assembly GCA_965650425.1). Taxonomy (GTDB): domain Bacteria; phylum Pseudomonadota; class Gammaproteobacteria; order Xanthomonadales; family Xanthomonadaceae; genus Aerolutibacter. The sequence continues at coordinate 630 of CBFGOS010000122.1, forward strand.
TATGCGCCCAGCAGCTGCGCGCGGCTGGCAATGGTCACGCCCTCGACCTTGACCAACGCATCGCCGACCTTGGTGAACGTGTCGTCGCGGGAGCCACTGACGGTAAAGCCCGTCGCGGCCACCGCGGCGTCAACCGGCCGGGGCTGCGTGCTGCCAACCACGCCCGATGCGGTCGCCGAGCCGGTGGCGGGCGCAGCCGTGGCGCGGTCCAGCTCCGGCGGTACTTCCAGTGGGCGCGAGGCCACGTCGTCCGCGTAAAGCTTGTTGCTATCGCGCCACCAGCCACAGCCGCTGCTGGCCACCACGGCCGCCAGCACCATGCCACCCATAACCACACGACCGATCGAAACGTTCAAACGCATGTACTACTCCTGCTTTCAGGCCGAGACGGTGTCGCGGCAGGCGGATTCCAGTTCGCGGACGATGCCGGCAACGCGCGCGGCGGTGTCCAGGTGTTCGCTTGACAGCGCGGTCAGCGGCAGGCGCAGGCCATGGCCGATACCGGCCATTTCCAGCAGCGCCTTCACCGGGATGGGATTCGGCTCGATGCCGAAGAAATCATAGGTGGGCGCCAGACGCGCATCCCACACCTTGGCCTCGGCGTCACGACCGCCGCGCGCCAGGTCGCACAGGCGACGGAATGCGCGCGGCAGCACGTTGGATGCCACCGAGATCACGCCATCGGCACCGGTCAGCATGGCACGGCAAGCGGTCGCGTCGTCGCCGCTGAGGACGGAGAACTGCTCACCCTTGAACGCCAGCAAGGCGTCCATTCGTTCGGGCTCGCTGCGCGCTTCCTTGATGCCGACGATGCGCGGATGCTGGTACAGCTCGGCCACGGTCTCGGGCAGCAGGTCGCAGCCGGTGCGCCCGGGCACGTTGTACAACACCACCGGCAAGGCGCCGTCGTCGGCAACGGCACGGTAGTGCGCGACCATCCCGGCCTGGGTGGGGCGCACGTAGGGAGGCGTCACCACGAGGGCCGCATCGGCGCCCAATGCCGCGGCGCGGCGGGTCTGCTCGATGGTCTTGGCGGTGTTTGACAGCCCGGTGCCGGCGAGCACCGGAATGCGCCCGGCGACCGTCTCTACCGCGGTGCGCAGCAGGACGTCGTATTCGGCGTCATACAGCGCGTTGGCTTCGCCGGTGGAGCCGGCGACGACAATGGCCTGGGTGCCGCCTTCGAGTTGCTGGGCCAGCAGACGGTGCCAGGCGTCGAGGTCGAGTTCGCCGGTGACGCCGAATGGCGTGGCCAGCGCTGTGATGCTGCCAATGAGTCGCAAGGGGGGCCTTCGCGTGGATCGGGTGGGCGCGCACGGGCGCGTGGGTCTAGCCCTGCGATGCTAATCGGGATGGCGCGGGCCGTCCATGGCGGTTGGCCCGCAACGCCGGGTCCCGTTCAATCTCGGCCACCCGCTCGGTGGCTCGCTTGCGACCGTGAAGCACGGGCAAGTATCCTGCACCCCCATATGCGGCGCCCTTCGGGCCGCCGTTCAGCCATCCGAGCCCACGCTCCCCAGCAGGCGCCGCCTTGACCGATACCGCCGCCCGGCCGTCGCCGAACGAAAACCACCTCCTGATCAACGCGTACACCACGCATCCGGAGTCGCCGCTGTTGTCGGTGACCCGGCGGATCTCGGACAGTGGCTGCAACCTCGTGGACGCACGCCTGTCCACCGTGGGCCGCGACGTGTCCGTGACCGCGCTGGCCGTGGGCTCCTGGGACTCCGTCGCCAAGCTGGAAGCCATGCTGTCCCGGCTGGAACGCGAGGAAGGCATCAAGCTGGTGTGGTACCGCACCGGCCCGAAGCAGATCCAGTCGAACCTGCTGCCCTACATCGTCGAGGTGGTGGCGGCCGACAAGCCGGGCATCCTGTTCCAGTTGGCGGACTTCTTCGACCGTCAGGGAATCACCATCGAAAGCCTGCACTGCTCGCGCTATCGCGCCATGCAGACCGGCGCGGACATGTTCTCGGCACAGGTGACCATCGGCGTGCCGGCCAGCATGCACATCGCCGCGTTGCGCGATGACTTCCTCGAGTTCTGCGACCACCTGAACCTCGACGCCATCATGGACCCGATGAAGTTCTGAGGACTGCCATGCTCGACACTGGCGACCGCGTTCCCGACCTGCCCCTTGCGCTGTCCAGCGGCGCCGCCGCCCGGACCGGCGACTACCTGGGCCAATGGCTGGTGCTGTACTTCTATCCGAAGGACAGCACCCCGGGCTGCACCACCGAGGGCCTGGACTTCAACGCGCTCCTGCCCCAACTCAAGAAGGCGGGGGCGACGATACTGGGCGTCTCCCGCGACTCGATCAAGTCCCACCAGAACTTCTGCGCCAAGCAGGGCTTCAAGTTCGACCTGGTCAGCGACCAGGACGAGGCGCTCTGCAACGCCTTTGGCGTGATCAAGCCGAAGAAGCTGTACGGGCGCGAGTACGTCGGTGTCGAAAGAAGTACTTTCCTGATCGACCCCAATGGCGTAATAGTGCAGTCATGGCGACCGGTCAAAGTCGCCGGCCATGCCCAGGCGGTCCTGGATGCGCTCCAGGGATTCGCAAAGTCGGGTGCCAAGGCCGGCGGTAGCGCTGGCACCAAGGCAAGCGCCAAAACCAAGGGTTCCGCAACGAAGTGACCTCGCCTTTCCACATCAGCACACCACCCCGCCCCGCGGGCCTGTGGTGGCTTTGTCGTGCGCGCGGACCGGGAGACCGCGCCCACCCGTTCCCGGACTGCCCCACCCTTTCGCCATGAACCGCCGCCGCAGCCCACGCGGCCGCCCATCGACACGAGGCCTGGAATGACACGAAGCAAGCGGATCTACGTGCTCGACACCAACGTGCTCATGCATGACCCGACCGCACTGTTCAAGTTCGCGGAGCACGACGTATTCCTCCCCATGCAAGTCATCGAGGAGCTGGACAACGCCAAGAAAGGCACCTCAGAGGCGAGCCGCAACGCCCGCCAGGTCAGCCGCTTCCTCAATGAGGTGATCGAGGCTGCCGGCACCAGCGACATCCACGAGGGCGTGCCGTTGGCGCGGCCGCAGGGGCTGCAACTGCGCGGCGACCAGAGCACTGGGCGCCTGATATTCCAGACGCGCGACTTCGACGCGGGCAAGCGTTTCGGCGCGGTGATCCCGGACAATCACATCCTGGGCTCGATCCTGTCGCTGAAGGAGAACCACCACGGCGTGCCGGTGGTGTTTATCTCCAAGGACATCAACCTGCGGATCAAGGCATCGATTGCCGGCATCGCCAGCGAGGACTACGAGAACGATCGCGCGCTGGACGACTTCAGCCTGCTGTACACGGGCGCCAGCGCACTGCCGGAGGACTTCTGGTCGCGCCACGGCAAGGACCTGAAGTCGTGGACCGAGAAAGGCCGAACCTTCTACGAGATCACCCGCAACCCGGACGACGACTGGTATCCCAACCAGTTCCTGTACCTGCCGGGCGACGAAGAGTCGGAGATGAAGGTGGCCCGGGTCACCGACGCCAAGGTGGTGCTGCAGATCGTGGACGACTTCCGCCACAACCAGCACTCGGTATGGGGCATTACGGCGCGCAACCGCGAGCAGAACTTCGCGTTCAACGCGCTGATGGACCCGGAGATCGACTTCGTCACCCTGTTGGGCACGGCCGGCACCGGCAAGACGCTGCTGGCGCTGGCGGCGGGCCTGGCGCAGACCATGGACCAGCAGCGTTACCGCGAGATCATCATGACCCGCGCCACGGTCAGCGTGGGCGAGGACATCGGCTTCCTGCCCGGCACCGAAGAAGAGAAGATGACGCCGTGGATGGGCGCGCTGACCGACAACCTGGAGGTGCTGACGCACAACCAGGACGGCGGTAGCTGGGGTCGCGCGGCCACCAACGACCTGCTGGCCAGCCGGATCAAGATCCGTTCGCTCAACTTCATGCGCGGGCGCACCTTCCTCAGCCGCTGGCTGATCCTGGACGAGGCGCAGAACCTCACGCCCAAGCAGATGAAGACACTGATCACCCGCGCCGGACCAGGTACCAAGATCGTGTGCCTGGGCAACGTGGAACAGATCGACACGCCGTACCTGACCGAGACGACCTCGGGCCTGACGTACGCGGTTGACCGCTTCAAGCACTGGCCCCACAGCGCGCACATCACCTTGCGTCGCGGCGAGCGTTCGCGTCTGGCGGACCACGCGTCGGAAGTGCTGTAACGGGCCACGCGCAATGGGGATCGAGTTACCGCGCTGGGTGTGGTTGGGCGCCGGCCTGCTGGCCGGCGTCGCCGGCATGGTCAACGTGGTGAGCTACCTGGGGTTCGAACACCCGGCCGTCACCCACCTGACCGCCACGACGACGCTACTGGGCTCCGCGCTCGCGCGCGGGGACCTGCGGGCGGTCATGCACCTTGGGGGCGTTGCCTTGGCCTTCATGGCAGGCGCTGCCTTGAGCGGCATGATCATCCAGGACAGCACGCTGCGGCTGGGGCGGCGCTACGGGGTGACGCTGGCACTGGAATCCGCGCTGCTGCTGGCGGCCATCCCGCTGTTCAAGCAGCAGCAGATCATCGGGGCGCTGCTGGCGGCGATGGCCTGCGGCGTGCAGAACGCCATGGCCACCACCTACAGCGGCGCGGTGATCCGCACCTCCCACCTGAGTGGCATGTTCACCGACCTGGGCATCGGGCTGGGCCATGCGTTGCGCGGCATGCCCTTGCAGCGGCGCCGTTTGCTGCTGTGCACGCTGATCATCAGCAGCTTTTTCACGGGTGCGGTGATGGGTGCGCTGCTGTTCGTACGAATGGGATACGACGCCCTGCTGGTCCCGGCGGTACTGACCGGGGTGACCGGGCTGGGGTATGTGACCTACCGCTACCTGTGGGCCTTGCGCGAACGCCGCTACGACGCGGGCGATTGATCCGGCCTCGGTGCCGCCCGCCCCGAGTGATGGCCGGAGCCATGCGCTCGAAACGTGACTGAAGGTACCCAGTCGCGATAGGTGGGCTCGACACCGTGTGTGGAATTGCAGGCTTCATCGAGCCCGGCGCGACGCCCGACCAGGCGTGGCCCGTGCTGGATCGGATGATCCGCACGCTCGCGCACCGGGGCCCCGATGGCTATGGCTTCCACGCCGAGATGGGCGTCGGACTGGCGCATGCGCGCCTGTCGATCATTGACCTGGCGACGGGCGACCAGCCCATCCACAACGAGCGCCGCACCATCTGGACCGTCTTCAACGGCGAGATTTTCAACCATGTGGAGCTGCGCAAGGCACTAGAGCGTGAAGGGCACGGCTTCTATACGCATTCCGACACCGAGGTGATCGTCCACCTTTATGAGCGGTATGGCGACCGGTTCGTGGAACACCTCAACGGTCAGTTCGCCATCGCCTTGTGGGATGGCGAACGAAAGCGCCTCGTACTGGCCCGGGACCGTGCTGGAATCCGCCCGCTGTTCCACACGCGCCGCGGCGACCGGCTCTGGTTTGCTTCGGAAGTGAAAGCCCTGCATGCGGCCCTACCCGACGCGGCCTCCCTGAGCCCGCTCGGGCTGGCGCAAGCGCTGACCTACTGGTCGACCTGCGACCCGGACACTGTCTACGAGGGGGTGCGCTCGTTGCCTCCCGGCTGCATGCTGTGCGTCGAGCACGACGGGCGCGAAAAGCTTGTCCGCTATTGGGACTGGAGCTTTCCACCCGCCGAGGACGTGTCCCCTGCCAAGCGCACGTTCAGCGTGGAGGCGGCGACCGACGAGGTCCGCCACCTGCTCATCGATGCCGTACGCCTCCAGCTTCGCGCCGATGTCCCGGTCGGCGCCTACCTCAGTGGCGGACTCGACTCCTCGGGCATCGTCGCGCTGATCAAGGGCTTCACGGACGCGCCGGTGCGCACCTTTTCGATCGCGTTCGACGACAGTGAATTCGACGAAAGCGCGCAACAGGCCGCGGTGGTCAAGCACCTGGGCACCGACCACACAACACTGCGCTGCACCCGCAGTGACATTGGCCGCGCCTTTCCGCAACTGGTGACGCATGCGGAGACGCCCATCCTGCGCACCGGCCCCGTGCCACTCATGCTGCTTGCGGGCAGTGTGCGGCAGCACGGTTACAAGGTCGTGCTGACGG
>CBFGOS010000123.1:0-6724 GCA_965650425.1 uncultured Lysobacter sp.
ACTTCTAGACCGATAGAAGCGGTGCAAGTAAGGGATAAGATGTACTTTGCTACTGGTAGTGGGCTAGTTGTATATGACGGAGCACAGCCTGCTCTAGTTACAGCCTATGCCCCTACAGGATTAGAAGCTCTGTATATTGGTACAAATGGGTATGCTCAGAATCCAGAAAACTATCTATCTGATACAACAGGAGCCGCTAACGTTATTCTCGGAGTAACAGCACGGGCGACAATGGCCGGCCAGCGTGCCCGAGGGCATGCTAGGGGACCGCATCGGTCGGATCGCCAAGTCAACGAACGAAAATGAGCTGATCGCGGCACGGTTGGCCGACCAGTTCGGTCATCCTCGCCTGTACGGCATGGATGACCATCCAGGGGAAGACGTGTACGGCCCGGTGTTCGAGGCCCTGGTGCCGGCGATCGGACAGTCCAAGGCCTATGCGTCGTTCAAAGCCGAGGCGCGCGTGATCAAGGAGGCTGGAGAGCGTACCCGCCAGGCGGTCGCTGCCGAGGACCTGCTACCGCTGTATCGCTGGTTCAACAGCCCGGAGCACAGCAGCCTGGTGCTGGACGAGGAATGGCGCCTTTTCGTCGACCGCGACTTGCCGCGCGGGCCGGGCCAAGCCCGGATCGGCCTCTGGGACGTACGCAATCTGGCGATGGTTTCCAACGTGCTGCGCGTGGTCAGCCGCCACCCTGGTGAGCGTGTCCTGGTGATCGTCGGCGCGAGCCACAAGCCGTTCTTCGACGACTACCTGCAGCGTTCAATTGGTGTGCGCGTCCGGCAGTTCGACGAGTTTGCACCGAAGGCTGGACAGGCGGCCTCCGCGCACTGAAGGCGGCGTCGTGGCGTCGCCCGCGCCGACCTAGCCAAACAGCGTGCCGAGCATCTTCATTCCGCCGGTCCACACGCCGATCGCGGTGCCCAAGCTGGTCAGGAAGAAATTGAGCAGCACGCGTGCCACGCGGTTCTTCCACCATCCGGTGACGTGCTGAACGTCATCACGCAGGGCCATGAAGTCGGCGTAGGTGGGCTTGCGCAACCATGCTTCCGTTAACGCGCTCAGCGTGCCGGAGGCGAGGGCCGGGTGTAGCGGCGTGATGGGCGAGGCGATGAAGGCCACGAGAATGCTCAGCGGATGACCGCCCGCGACCGCGCAGCCAATGGCCCCAAGTGCGCCGGTGGCCAGTACCCACTGCAGGAGCAGGTCCGAGCCCACGTCCAGGCCGCCGCGGTAGAACCCCCACGCGAAACCACCCAGGACGAACACCGCCAGCGCGATGGTGAACCACGGGATGTCGCTCTTCTGCGGCAACGCCTCGAGTTCCTCCCGCACCGTGACCGGGTCGCGGGGCTCTTCGCGCAGATGGCGGGCCAGTCCCTGCAGGTGGCCGGCACCGACCACTGCCAGCACCTCACGCGCGTCGCCGTGGCTTTCCCGCAGGCGGGCGGCCATGTACCGATCACGCTCGGCAATGACAGCCTCGTACAGTTCCGGGCTGTCAGCGGCGAACTCGCTGAAACTGGAGGCGAGGATGTCGCCCTGCTTGAGCTTCTCGATGTCGTGGTCGGCGACCTCCTCGTCCACGAACAGCCCGGCAAGCAGGCCACCGCCCATCTTTGCGCGCTGCCAGAAGCCAAGCCGGTCTGCCGCGCGCTTGAAGGTGAGTCCGACCTCGCGGTCGATGAGGTGCACCGGCAGCTCGTTTTGACGGGCTTCCAGTACCGCACGCTTGAGTTCCGCGCCAGGCTCGATGCCCAACTGTTCTGCCAGGCGTCGCTGGTAGGCTGCCAATGCCAGATTCGCCGCAAACAACGCCGTCTTGCCGTTGCGGATGACCTGAACCAGATCCATCTTCGCAAGCGAATCGGGATCGGTCATGGCCTGCAGTCGCTGGGGATCCAGTTCCACGGCCACGGCGTCGAAGGCGCCGCTCTGCACGGCATCGCGCACGGCGTCGACGCTGGACTGCGACACGTGCGCCGTCCCCAGCAAGGTGTAGCGCACGCCGTCGCGTTCGACGATCTCGTGCGGTTGCCCCTGGATGGCGGGCGTAAGGGCAGGTCCCTCAGCGGTCATGGCGCAGCACCGGCAGGAGCGCGGAGCGCGCGCGATCTTGTTGAGTCAGCATGGGGTATCCGTACACGAAGCCGGTCGGCGTCGCGTCAAGGGAGCGGGAGGCGGGAGCTTAGAGCCTGCCGCCCACGCCGGCAAACGAGACCTCGACGTGACGTTCAGGCCAGTCCGTACGGGAGGTTGGTTGTCGACACGATCCGCTCGCCCACCGCTTCCCCTCGCAGGAAGGCCAACCCCGCTGAAATGACCGCCGGCTCGTCGAGGATGCGCGTATGCCCGAGGCCTTGGGTGCTGATCAGACGCGCCTGCGGCCAGAATCGCGCCCAACGCTCGCCTTCCGCCCATGGCACCTCGCGATCCTGCAGGTCGTGCACGATCAGTGCAGGGCGGCCGAGCGCCGGCGCGACGCGGTGCGCTTGCTGCTGGTCGAACGTGATGCCGATCCGGGCTTCGAACATGGCGATCATGCGACGGCGCAGGCTTTCGCCCAGGCCAATCAGTCGCGCGAATCGCACGCTGGCATCCACCGGGTCCGCCGCGGGTGCCACGAGGATGGCCCGATCGGCCTCCAATCCGCGGGACAAGGCCAATGCCATGGCAGCGCCGCCCAACGAGTGGCCAATCACGGCCGCAGCCGGTCCGTGGTGGCGACCGACTTCCAATAGGACCTCGGTGAATCCGGGCAGTGTGGCCAGCGTGCCGCTGCTCTTGCCATGGCCCGCCTGGTCGAATGCGACTACCGCGTAGCCTGCCTCCTGCAACGGACGCAGCCACGGCCGAATTCGCGTTCCATGGCTGGACCAGCCATGCGCGAACAGCACGTAAGGCTGGTTTGCCGGGTCACCCCATTGATAGGTCGCGATGGACTGTCCATCGACGTGGATCGCCGCTTCGCGTGCACCGCTGTTGGGTGCGTTCAGCGCCCGGGTCCGCGAAGAGGCAAAGGGGGTGCAAAACACGCGCGCGGCCCGGCGCACGGTTGCCGCGGGTGCCAGTCGGCTGCCGAGTCGGAAACTCGCGCGCAGAAGTGCGGTTGAGAGCGCGGTACGAACGGTCGTGCTAATCGTGGGGGCGGCGGTGGCCATGGCGGTGTCCTTGGCAGAATGCTTAGGAGGAGTAGGAGCGGATCAGTCGCTCGAACGCGCGAAGTCCGCGCGCTCGCGCGGGCTCGTAACCGAACAGGCCGGCGTCATGGTGGACCGCCAAGGCGAGGGCGCTGATTTCGAAAGCCAACTCCTGGCCGTCGGTGTCGGCGCGTAGGTGGCCTTCTTCGACGGCCAACGCGACTGCGCGCGCCAGCTCGTCGCGCCATTGCGCCTGCTGTGCCACCACGCGTTCGCGAAGCACACCCGGTCGGTCGTCATACTCGCCGACGGCGGTCAGCAGCAGGCAACCGCCGTCGTTGTGGCGCACCCAGTCAAACCAGGCCTCGATGATCGCGCGGAGCCGCGGTATGCCACGCGGGCGCTTCAGAGCGGGCAACATCACGTGCGCCACGAACCGTTTCGCCGCAGAGTCCATGACCGCCAGCTGCAGCTCTTCGCGCGAGCCAAAATGAGCGAAGACGCCGCTCTTGGACATCCCCACGCTCTGTGCCAGCGGACCGATGGACAGCCCCTCCAGTCCCGCGCAGCAGGCAATGCCGTAGGCGTGATCGAGGATCGCGTCGCGTGTCGATGCGCCCTTGGCAGTGGCCGTAAGGTTGCTCATGGGGCAAAAATAGCACGACCGTTCGGTAGGTTGCGACCGCTTGTCGGTTCGCCTCTCGCGCACCGTGACTACCGAGCCGGGCCTAACACCGATCAACCGCTCGGCCAAAAAGCGAGGGGCGCCTGGAGCGCCCCTAGCGGCCTGTAACGTCGGTCAGTCGCGATACCGCTTGAGCAGGTCGCCGTAGGCATCGATGCGGCGATCGCGCAGGAAGGGCCAGATGCGGCGCACGTGCTCGCTGCGGCCCATGTCGACCTCAGCCATGAGGATCTCCGCGTCGGTCGTGCCCGCCTCGGCAACGATCTCGCCCTGTGGCCCCAGGACATGGCTCGTGCCCCAGAAATCAATACCGGCCGCGTCCAACGGCGACTGCTCATGGCCGATGCGATTGCACGACAACACCGGCAGGCCATTGGCGACGGCGTGGCCGCGGTGGCTCAGGAACCAGGCCCCACGCTGCCGATCCTTTTCGGCCTGCTCGTCGGTAGGGTCCCAGCCGATGGCGGTGGGGTACAGCAGCATCTCCGCGCCGGCCAGCGCCATCAGGCGCGCCCCTTCGGGGTACCACTGGTCCCAGCAGACCATCACGCCCAAACGACCCACGGAGGTATCGATCGGCTCAAAGCCCAGATCGCCCGGCGTGAAGTAGAACTTCTCGTAAAAGCCTGGGTCGTCAGGGATGTGCATCTTGCGGTACTTGCCGGCGGTCGAGCCGTCGGCGTCGAACACCACCGCGGTGTTGTGGTACAGGCCGGTGGCGCGCTTCTCGAACAGCGAACTGACCAACACCACCTTGTGCTGTCGGGCCAGCGCACCCAAGCGCTCCGTGCTCGGACCAGGAATCGTTTCTGCCAGGTCGAACTCATCCACCGATTCGTGCTGGCAGAAATACGGGCCGTTGTGCAGTTCCTGCAGCAGCACCAGCTTCGCGCCACGCTTGGCGGCTTCGGCCACGCGATCCTCGATGTTGGCGAGGTTGGCCTCGCGGCTGCCGTGGTCGCGGTCCTGGATCAGGGCGACGGGAAGGGTGGTGTGCTTGGCCATCGGGTGTCTCCGGTGCGGGGCGCCAGGCGCGTTGATGCAGCGGCTATTGTGCCGGGTCGGGGATGAGTGTGTCGGTCACGGCGCCCGCGCAGATTCGCGGCGCCGGCAGGTCAGGGTCGCGCGTCGCCAAGGCGCGCCTCGCGGGCGCGCTGGAAGCGTCGTCAGGCCGCCACGCCAGCCGGCAACTGCATCGTGATGCAGTGCAGGCTGCCGTTCTGCCAGATCAACGGGCGGCAGGGGACCGGCACGATTTCCCGGCCCGGGAATGCCTGCTGGAGGACGGCCACGGCCTTGGCATCGGCCTTGTCGCCATAGGCGGGCATCAGTACCGCGCCATTGATGATCAGGAAGTTGGCGTAACTGGCCGCCAGTCGGCGCCCTTCGTCAAGGACGGGGGCTGCCCACGGAAGCTCGAAAAGCCGATAGGGCTCCCCACCGCGGGTACGCAGCGCCGCCAACTCCTGCGCCATGGCCTGCAGTTCGACGTAATGGTCGTCGTTCGGGTCGTCGCAACCCTGGTAGACGATCGCGTCCTCGGCGGTAAATCGGGCAAGGGTGTCGATGTGGGCGTCGGTGTCGTCGCCCTCGAGATAGCCGTGGTCCAGCCAAAGCACGCGGTCCTGGTGGAGCCAGCCGGCCAACTTCGCCGTGAGCTCCTCGCGCGGGTGCCCCGGGTGGCGCTCGCTCAGGCACTTCCAGGTGGTCAGCAGGGTGCCGTTGCCATCGGTCTCAATTGCGCCGCCTTCCAGTGCAAAATCAATACGTTGCCTGGTACTGTTAATGAAGATTCCCTGGTCGTCGAGGTGTTCGACCAGTTCATCGTCCTGGTTGGCCTCGTACTTGCCGCCCCAGCCGGTGAAGCGGAAATCGAGCAACTCGAACCCGCCCGAGCTGCGCTTGAGCGAGATTGGACCGGAGTCGCGCAGCCAGGTGTCGTCGTAGGGGACGGCGATGAAGGTGACGCGGCCCATGTCGATCCGTGCCGACGCAAGGCGGGCTCGGGCATAGGCTTCCACGTCATCATCGGCCACGCACACCAACACGGGCTGGAAGCGGGTGATCGCCGCCACCAATGCGATGTAGGTCTCTTCAACCTCGCCCAAGCGTTCCGCCCAGTCGGTGTCGGCGTTGGGCCAGGCAATCAGGACGGCAGACTGGGGTTCCCACTCCGCGGGGAAGCGCACGGCGTTGTCGGTCATCGGGTAAAGGGTTAGCGAATGGGGGGCTTCGGGCCGACCTCGGTGGCGTCGGCCTTTACGGCGACGGCGTCAATGACCTTGGTCTTTTCGAAGTACACGACGAAATTGGGGTAGGTCCAACGGTGGATCGTCGGCCACTGGCGCTTCTGGCCGCCCCGCGGCTCCAGCTTGTCCGAGGGGGCGCCATAGCGGGCTTCCACCTGGGCCATGGTCATCCCCCGCGCAGGCATGGCGACTTTGTTCTCCTCCGCCACCCGCTCGATAAGAAGGGTGTCGCCGGTGGTAACGGTCGTGGCTTCCTGGCCGGTCGCGGCGGCGATACCGGCCACGCCCAGCAGGGTGAACAACGAGGCAGCTGCAATGCGGGTGGTCATGGTGGCACTCCCTACCTTGTGGATGGGCCGATTGTACGCACAGCCAGCCGGGGCGCGGCAGCGTGCGGACGTCACGCTATCAGGCGCCGGTGATGGGCTGGTACACGGCCCATAACGCAGAAAGCCGCCTTGCGGCGGCTTTCCAGTCGTGATGCTGATCCGCCCGGGACATGCCGGACAGGAGCATCCCGGCTCTTAGCGCTGACGCGCCTTGAAACGCGGGTTCGACTTGCAGATCACGAAGACCTTGCCACGGCGGCGAACGACCTTGCAGTCGCGGTGACGGGCCTTCGCCGACTTCAGGGAGGACAGGACCTTCA
>CBFGOS010000124.1:0-6702 GCA_965650425.1 uncultured Lysobacter sp.
GTCAACGTCGTCGACGATGCTCCGTTGTCCAGCGTCCAGGTGCCTTCGAGAGTCGAGCGCGGGCCGCTGCAGATCGCGATTTCCAGCGGCGGGGGCGCGCCCATGCTGGCGCGACACGTGCGCGAGCAGTTGGAGACCCAGTTCGATGAATCGCTGGGTGCGCTGGCCACGCTGCTGACCCGGCTGCGCGGCCGCATCCGCGAACGCCTCACCGATCTGCACGCCCGCCGCCGCTTCTTCGAGCGCCTGCTGGCCAGTGACGTGCCCACGCTGCTGCGCCGCGGGGACGCCACCGCCGCGGAACGGTCGCTGCTGGCGCAGTTGGCCGGCAGCGATCGCGTCGCCGTGGTGGGCCGCGTCGCGCTGGTCGGGGCCGGTCCCGGCGACGGTGGCTTGCTGACCCTGCGCGGACTGCGCCTGCTCAACGAAGCCGACGTGATCCTGCACGACCGGCTGGTCGGCCCCGATGTGCTCGCCCTGGCCCGGCGCGACGCCGAACGCATCGAGGTCGGCAAGCAGGCCGGCGACCACCACGTCACGCAGGACCGGATCCACGCGCTGATGCTGGAGCACGCGCGCGCCGGCAAGCGCGTGGTGCGACTCAAGGGCGGTGACGGCTTCGTCTTTGGCCGTGGCGGCGAGGAGCTGGAGTTCCTGCAGGCGCACGGCATCGCCTTCGAGGTGGTGCCCGGCATCACCGCCGCGCTCGCCTGCGGTGCCTATGCCGGCATCCCGTTGACTCACCGCGACCACGCGCAATCGGTGCGCTTCGTCACCGCGCACGCCAAGGACTCGGCCGATGCCATCGACTGGGCGTCGCTGGCCGCCGAGCGCCAGACGCTGGCGGTGTACATGGGCGTGGCCGGCCTCGAGACGTTGCGCGAACGCCTGCTGGCGCACGGCCGCGCCGCATCCACGCCGTTCGCCCTGATCGAGAACGGCTCGCGCCCGGAGCAGCGCGTGGTCGTGGGCACGCTGGACCGCCTGCCCGCCGTCGCCCGCGCGCATGCCGTGCAGTCGCCCGCGCTGCTGGTGCTGGGCGAAGTGGCGGCGCTGGCCGGAAGGCTGCACTGGTTTGGCGCAGCGCCCTTGGGTGACAGCGCGGCCGCCGTCGCGCCCGTCGACGTTGCACTGGGCCGGGCGGCATGAGGACCCCGACCAGACCGCCGCATACCGTGCGCGCGAGCGGTGCAGCGCTTACGACGACGGAGGGTGTGCCGGCACGACGTTGCCCGCCTCCTGCATACACCTCGGGCCAGGTTGCTCGATGTCGAACACGCATCCAGCACGCTTGAACAGACCACCACACGCAGCAACACGCACTGACGCCCCGCACTCTCTTTCGAAGGACCCCCATGGCCCTCTACGACAGCATCCTCGACACCATCGGCAACACGCCCATCGTCCGGCTAAACCGCATCGCGCCCAAGCAGGTCACGCTCTACGCCAAGGTAGAGGCGTTCAATCCCGCAGGCTCGGTGAAGGATCGCCTCGCGCTGGGCATCGTCCTCGACGCCGAGCGCCGCGGCGTGCTCAAGCCCGGCCAGACGATTGTCGAAGCGACCTCCGGCAATACCGGCATCGCCCTGGCGATGGTCGCCGCCGCGCGCGGCTACCCGTTCGTCGCGGTGATGACCGAAACCTTCTCGGTCGAGCGCCGGAAGCTGATGCGGGCGTATGGCGCCAAAGTCATCCTTACGCCAGCCGCCGAGCGCGGCACCGGGATGGTGCGCAAGGCCGCCGAGCTGGCGGAGCGGCACGGCTGGTTCCTCGCCAGCCAGTTCGAAAACCCCGCCAATCCCGCCTACCACCGCAGCACCACCGGCCCCGAGATCCTGCGCGACTTCGCCGGCAAGCGCCTGGATTACTTCATCAGCGGCTGGGGCACGGGCGGCACCATCACCGGGACCGGCGAGGTGCTAAAGCTGGCCAGGCCCGAACTGAAGGTCATTGCCAGCGAGCCCGCAGGGGCCGCGCTGCTGTCGGGCAAGGAATGGCAGCCTCACAAGATCCAGGGGTGGACCCCGGACTTCATCCCCGGGGTGCTCAACCGGGCCATCGCCGATGAGATCCTGCCGGTCGACGATGTCCTCGCCCGCGATACCGCGCGCCGCCTCGCCGCGGAAGAAGGGCTGTTCGTTGGCATCTCGGCCGGTGCCACCGTCGCCGCCGCGCTGCGCGTGGCCGAATCCGCCCCCGAAGGCTCGGTGCTGCTGGCGATGCTGCCGGACACCGGCGAACGCTATCTCTCCACCGTGTTGTTCGATGGCGTCAACGAAGGATCGGACGACGAGTGGCTGGCGTCGCTGGAGCCCGCTGCCAGGGCGGCCATAGCGGCGTGACACACCGCCGGGTGGCAGGTCCGCCAGCCAGCCCGCAACAGACCACCGCTCACGCATGACCGCGCACATGCATCGCCCCGGCCGCTCCGGGGCGATGTGGCATGGATTCCCAGACCATCCCGCCAAGCGCCGCGAGCGCGCGCAGCCCTTGGCGGCTGCGCTACGCTTTGCGCATGGGCAGCCCCCGCTGCTTCCGGAGAGTCCATGAGCAACACCGACAGCGCGCCCACCGCGCGCGATACCGCCCGCATCGCGTGGTCCCGCGCCGCCACTGGCAGTGCCACCTTCGACCTGCACCGCGCCTCCATGGACGCCGGTTTCCGCAGCTATTGGCGCGGTGCCGTGGCCCCGGGCAGCGTGCCCGGCACGGATGCCGCCAGCGTCATCGTCATGGACTCCCCGCCTGACAAGGAAGACGTGCGGCCGTGGCTGCGCATCCGTGACCTGCTGGAATCCGGGGGCGTGCGCGTGCCCAAGGTGCTGGCGCGCGACGAGGACGCCGGCTTCCTGCTGCTGGAAGACCTCGGCGCCGACACCTACCTGCACGTGATCGGCCTGCACAACGCCGACGAACTGTTCGACGACGCCATCACCCAGCTGCTCAAGCTGCAGGCCATTCCGTGCCCGCCGGAACTGCCGGCCTACGACGAAGCCCTGCTTGCGCGTGAACTGCGCCTCTTCGACGAGTGGTACCTCGGCCGACACCTGGGCCTGTCGCTGGACTGTGGCGACATGGACCGCCTGGAGCTGGTCTACCGTCGCCTCATCGACGTCGCGCTAGCCCAACCGCAGGTGCTCGTGCACCGCGACTTCATGCCCCGCAACCTGATGCCGGTCACCGGCGGCCCCGCCGTGCTCGACTTCCAGGACGCCGTGCGCGGTCCCATCGCCTACGACGCCCTCAGCCTGTTCAAGGACGCCTTCCTCAGCTGGCCCGAGGACAAGGTGGGCGGCTGGCTGGACCACTACCACGCCCGGGCCACCGCCGCCGGCCTCCCGGTGCCCCCGCTCGCACAGTTTCGCCGCGACGCGGACTGGATCGGCGTCCAGCGCCACCTCAAGGTGATCGGCATCTTCGCCCGCCTCTGGCACCGCGATGGCAAGCCCAAGTACCTCGCCGACGTGTCGCGCTTCTTCCACTACCTGGATGGCGTGTTGCCACGTTATCCGGAGCTGGCCCCGCTGGCCGAGGTCATCGAGCTGCGCGTCAAACCCGCGCTGGTCGAACTGGCGCGCGGCCAGGAGGGCATGGGCGGATGAAGGCACTGATCCTGGCCGCCGGACTGGGCGAGCGCATGCGCCCGCTGACCAACACCACGCCCAAGCCGCTGCTGCTGGCGGGCGGCAAGCCCCTGATTGTCTGGCACATCGAAAAGCTCGCGGCGATCGGCGTGCGCGACATCGTGGTCAACACCAGCTGGCTGGCCGATCAGTTCCCGGACATCCTCGGCGATGGCGCGCAGTGGGGCGTACGCCTGCATTACTCGTTCGAAGGCCCCATCCCGCTGGAGACGGGCGGCGGCATGTGGCACGCGCGCGGGCTGCTGGGCGATGCTCCGTTCATTGCGGTGAACGGCGACATCTGGACGGACTTCGACTTCGCGGCGCTGCCGCGCGAGCCGGATGGCAATGCCTTCCTGGTGCTGGTCGACAACCAGGTCCAGCACCCCGGCGGTGATTTCGCACTGCATGGCGACAAGCTCGCCAGTGACGGCGATGCCCGCCTCACCTTCTCGGGCATCGGCGTTTACCGCACCGCCCTGTTCGATGGCTGGCGCGAGACGATCGGCGATGCACCCGGCGCGAACGAATCGCCGCCGCGCTTCAAGCTCGCGCCGCTGTTGCGCACAGCGATGGATGCGGGACGCGTCAGCGGCTGCCACCACACGGGCCAGTGGACCGACGTGGGTACACCGGAGCGCCTCGCACAGCTTGATGCTTCGCTGGGTCCGCTGATCGCCTGACCCAGAACCCGCCCATCACCGATGCGGGTGACGGGCATGTCGCCCGTGCTCAGTCGGCGCCCAGCACCTGCCGCAGGAACGGCACGGTCACGCGCCGCTTTGCCGCCAATGAAGCGCGATCCAACCGGTCCAACATGCCGGTCAACCCACCCAGGTCCCGATCCACGCGCTTGAGCAACCATTCCAGCGCGGCCTCGTCCAGCACCAGGCCGCGGCGCTGGGCACGCTGCCGCAATACCTCTCGGCGCCCGGCATCGTCCAGCGGCGCCAGCACCATCCGGGTGCATTGCTGCAGGCGTGATCGGAGGTCCGGCAATACCAGCCCCAGCTCGTCGGGATTTCCACGCGCGGCGTAGAGCACCGTCGTACCCGCCGCGCGGGCGCGGTTGTGGGCGTCGAACAACGCCACTTCATCCTCGCGATGCCCCGCGATCCGCTCCAGTCCATCCAAGGCCAGCAAGTCGTTGCCTTCCAGGGCCAGCAGCGCGTCGCGCAGGCGCCCGACAGCCGCTGCAAGCGGCAGGTAAGCGGCACGACGGCCGACACCCTCGGCTTCCGCGCAGGCTGCCAGCAGCAGGTGGGTCTTGCCCACGCCCGCTGGTCCCGCCAGGTACACCCACTCGCCGCCCACGGTGGCAGCACCGCGTACCAGCCCGACGATGCCCGGCTCCGCGGTCACATAGGTATCGAGCCGTTGATCCGGCGGGTACCGAAGCGCCAACGGCAACTGCGGCACGGCCGGGCCGCCCCCTCCAGAAACGCTCACCCGTGCCCCTGCCCCTGTCCCGGCTGAGACGACTCCCCGCGGTGCGCACCGGTGCCCAGCACGATGCTCGGCTGGGCGCCCGCATACAGCGGGCTGGCCACGTAGCGCTCGTGCGCGAAGCGCAGCAGCACGTTGATCACGGCCGCCAGTGGCAGGGCCAGCAGCATGCCCAGGAACCCGAACAACTGCCCGCCCGCCATCACCGCAAAGATCACCGCCACCGGGTGCAGCCCGATGCGATCACCCACCAGTTTGGGCGTCAGCCAGTAGCTTTCGATCACCTGGCCAATGCCGAACACTGCCAACACCCCGGCCACGTGCGGCCAGTCGCCGTACTGCACCAGCGCCGCGATCACGCCCAGCACGATGCCGCTGGCCGGCCCCAGGTAGGGAATGAAGGTGAACAGGCCCGCCACGATGCCAATGAGGATGCCCAGGTCCAGCCCCACGGCCCACAGGCCCAAGCCATACAGGACGCCCAGGATCAGCATCACCAGGAACTGGCCACGCAGGAACGCGCCCAGGATGTCACTGCTCTCGCGCGCCAATCGCGACGCGGTGCCCAAGTGGTCACGCGGCAACAGCGCGGCCACGCGTTCGACAAACACGTCCCAGTCGCGCAGGAAGAAGTAGGTCAGCACCGGCAGCAGCGCCACATTGGCCACCAGCGTCAGCAGGGCGAAGCCCGACCGCGACAGATAGCCCAGGAACGTGGTCGCCACGCCCCCCGCCCGTTCCCAGTTGGCGCGAATCAGTTCGAAAAGGTGGCTGAAATCCAGCCACTGGGTGATTTCCAGCCCGGTCCGGCCCTCCACCCACGGCAACGCAGTCAACATCAGCCAGTCGCGATAAGCCGGAAGCGATGCCCACAGCGTCAGCACCTGGCGCTCGATCGTCGGCACCAGCAATACCACTGCCAGCAGCACCACCGCGGTCATCGCGGTGAAGACCAGCCCGACCGCCACGTTGCGCGAGCGTCCCTTGGCCTGCAAGCGGTCCACCAGCGGGTCGCCCAGCCAGCCCAGCATCGCCGCCAGCACAAACGGCGTCAGCACGGGCGCCAGCAGCCACAACAGCCAGCACACCGCCACCGCCACTGCGGCCCATTTCAAACGTCGCAGGAAACGCGCGATTTCCTCGACCGGCTCCAGGTCCGCCATCGATCAGCGCACCCGGTACACGGGCGCGTCGCCCGCATCGGCGACTAGCACGTCGTCGCGCGCCACCATTCGCTTGAATCCCGGCAGGCCGGTCGAAAGCTCAAGGTCAAACTCCACGCTGCCCGGTTCGGCCCGAACCGGCGTCACCCGACGCACCACCGACAACCGGTCCAGGTAGCCCGCCAGCCGCATGTACGCCTCGGCGCTGGAGACGCCGGTGAACGTCACCCGGTAGGTACCCGCCGGCCCCACGCCCTTGGCGCTACCTGGCTTGGCGTACCGCCGCACGAGGGCGTTGGCGGCGCCGTCCGCGCCCGAGGCCATCGCCCGGCGGGCGTCGGCATGCTTATCGGTCCAGCGCGACAGCACCTTGCCGCCATCGACGAAGATCCAGTCGGCCTGCCAGCCTTCCTTCACGCGATAGAGCTTGCCCACCAACTGCATCGGCGGGCTGTAGCGCGACGACGCGC
>CBFGOS010000125.1:0-6696 GCA_965650425.1 uncultured Lysobacter sp.
GGGGGTGGGGGGGGGGGGGGGTGGGGGGGGGGGCGTTGTTGTTCCCCCCCCCCCCCCCCCCCCCCCCACGCCGTTGCATCTTCAGGCAATGTCCACGTCGCCCCCCGGACCGGATCACAATGGCGCCCCCGACGCCGGAGCGGTAGCGGGCGCCGTGCGACCGGCCAATTCCGCGGGCGTCCCGACCAACCTGGGTGAGTTGGATGCCTTGGTGGTGGAGTTGGCCGAGGAAGCGTTCGGCTGCCGAAATGCGCGTCTGGTGTGGGTATCCGGCGTAACCCGCGACGGGTTACCCCTTCGTCATCAATGGCCGACCACCCCCCTTTCCGAAGCGGAAGCGAAACTGATCGAGGCCGCGCGCCGTCAGCGGGTGAGGGTGGTTGCGGATCAGGCCGATCCGGGACGGCTGCGAATCGCCTATCCACTTGGGTTCGCGCAGGCGGTGTTCATGGCCGACTGGCCCGATGCCTCGGGGCTTCCGGACACCTTGCCGGCGGGATTCAAGGCATTCCTGATCCTGCTGGGGGCCCGAATGCGGGCCGAAGTGGAATTGGCTGCCGCCCGCCGCGCCGCCGGGCGGATGGAAAGGGCGGCGAAGCTGCAGAGCGCGTTTTACCTGATTGCCGACTTGGCCAGCAGCGAACTGGACATGCCTGAGATGCTCCGCCGCATCCATGCCGTCGTCGCGGGGCTGATGTACGCGGAGAACTTCTACATTTCCCTGTACGACCCGGAGCGCGACACGGTGCGCTTCGTATACTTTGCCGATGGCACCGACCCGCGGGCCATCCGGTCGGACGAGGAGTTTCCTTCGCCGGTCCTCGCAGACAGCCTGACCATGGCCGTGATCCGCACTGGGCGGACCGCGATGGGACCGTCGAAGCAGTTGCGCGAACGCATGGGTTTGTCCCGCGCCGGCGAACATGGCCCGGAAAGCATTGATTGGCTCGGCGTGCCGATGATCGCCGAAGGGCAGGTGCGAGGCGCGGTAGTAGTGCAGTCCTATGACGCGAACAACCGTTACACCGACGACGACAGTGCGTTGTTGGCATTCGTCGCACAGCACATCCTGACCGCGCTGCAACGCAAGCAGGCGCACGAGGAACTGGAACGGCGGGTGGAGGACCGCACGCAGGCGTTGACCGATGAGGTGCGGGAGCGCGAGCGTGGCGAGCAATTGCAGGCAGCTTTGTTCCGAATTGCAGACCTTGCCAGCTCTGAGTTGGACATGAGCGAGATGCTGCCACGCATCCACGAGGTCGTCGGCAGCCTGATGTATGCCCGCAATTTCCTTATCGCCCTGCATGACCCCCTGCGCAACACGTTGCGCTTCATCTACCGCGCCGACGAGAAGGAGCCGGGTCTGGTCGACACGGACGTCGAAGTGCCAGCGGAGCAGATGCATGACACCATCACGTTCGGGCTCATCCGCAGCGGCAAGTCCGTGATGGGTCCCCCGTCGCAGGTGATCGCGCAACTGGGCATTCCTGCGGGAGTGTTTGTCGGGGCCGTCGCCGAGGACGTGCTGGGTGTGCCGATGGTGTCCGAGGGGGTCGTGCGCGGCGCGATTCTTGTCCAGAGCTATGACCCCTCGGTGCGTTTCGACAGGGACGACCGGGCTCTCCTGGCGTTCGTGGCGCAACACATCCTCACCGCGCTGGACAGGAAGCAGGCCCAGGCGGAGCTGGAGAGCCGCGTCGAACAGCGCACGCGGGAGCTGGCCTCCGTGGTTGGGGAGCTGAGGGAGCAGATCCGCGAGCGGGAGCGTGTCGAGCAGCAGCTGATGCATGAGACGCTGCACGACTCCCTGACGGGGTTGCCCAACCGCAGCTTCCTGTATGGCGCCCTGGAACGCGCGATGGCGCGCCGAAGCCGCGACTCCAACCACAGTTTCGCGGTGCTGTTCCTGGACCTGGACCGCTTCAAGATCGTCAATGACAGTGTCGGCCATCACGCCGGTGACGAGATGTTGAAGCAGGCCGGCGCGCGATTGGCCGCCTGCGTTCGTCCCTTCGACGTCGTTGCCCGCTTGGGGGGCGACGAGTTCGCAATGCTGCTGGAGGACGTCAACCTGCCCGAGGAGGCCTGCCACCTTGCGCAGCGCGTGATCGAGTCACTGGGCAAGCCGATGCACATTGATGGCAAGGAACTGTTCACGTCGGCCAGCATCGGCATTGCATTGGGGCATGAGCGCTATCTCCGGCCGGAGGAGATGCTTCGGGATGCGGACGTGGCGATGTACCGGGCGAAGGCGCACGGCCGTCAACGATTCGAAATATTCGACGAACAGCTCCATGGCGAGGCACTCGAGCTGCTTGAGTTGGAAAGCGACCTGCGGCGTGCGGTGCGCAGATCGGAGTTCATGCCCTACTTCCAGCCCATCGTGCGGCTCAAGGACCAGCATGTGGTGGGGTACGAGGCGCTGCTTCGCTGGAAGCACCCCAGGCGCGGCGTGCTGACGCCGGGTGACTTCCTCGAGGCGGCCGAGGAGAGCGGCAGCGTCGAGCAGATCGATTGGCAGATGTTCGAGAAAACGTGTCGCATGGTCCGGGCCCAGCGTGAGGACATGGGTTACGTCACGATCAACGTGTCACCCCGGCACTTCCGCTCGCCGGCGCTCGCGGAGCAGGTGCTGGATATGCTGGATGCGCACGATTTGTCGCACGAGCGCATCCGGCTTGAGGTTACCGAAGGGGCGCTGCTGGACAATCCCGAGCAGGTCCAGGAGACGCTGGAGGTCCTGCGCGAGGCGGGCGTGGTGGCGGCCCTGGATGACTTCGGGACCGGATACTCTTCGTTGAGCTATCTGCATCGCTTTCCGCTGCATGCGCTCAAGATCGATCGGTCGTTCGTGACCGCACTGCGCCGGGATGAGCAAGCGGGTAGCGAAGTCGTGGTCCGTGCCGTGCTGGCGATGGCCGGCACCCTCGGCATGGACGTGATCGCCGAGGGCATCGAGACCCGTGAGCAGTGCGACTACCTGATGGAAATGGGATGTGAGCTGGGGCAGGGTTACCTGTTCTCGCCGGCTCGGCCTGCGTCGGAGTGGGCCGCATGGCGGCGCCACTAGCCGCAGGTCACGTCCGCGCGCTCAGCCTGTAGACCGCCGTGTGGAGGGCGGTCACCCCTTCGTCGACGAAGCTGGGCTGCTGATCGAGGATGTCCCGACGCTCCAGCAGGTCCACTGCCCAGCGGTCGCCATACAGGCGCCTGACCTCATCTTCCGACACTGAAAAGGGCGGACCGGCTTTCTCATCCTGGGGGTATTCCAAGGTAATCAAGAGCCCGCGGCAGCGGCCGGGCAGCTTGGCATACAGCTCGGCCGCATAGCGCTTGCGCATGTCCGCCGGCAGTGCGATCAGCGCCGCGCGATCAAACACTGCATCACATTCGTCGAGTAACTGGGTGTCGAGGGCGAACGCATCTCCGCAGACCAGCTCGATCTCGCCCGAACGGTAGTGGCGGCCGTAAGGCGACTCGGTGATCGTGTAGGGCAGGTCGTTCTCGGTGAAGAACTGTTCCACCGCCAAGCGCGACAGTTCCACGCCCAGCACGCGGTAGCCCTGCGACGCGAACCACAGCATGTCCAGCGACTTGCCTGCCAGCGGCACGAACACCCGCGAACCGGGAGCGACGCCCAGCGACGGCCAATGCTTGAGCATCAGCGGCGTCGCCTTGTCCTGGTGGAAGCCAATGCGGCCTTCCTGCCAACGGTCGTGCCAGAACTCCGGTTCCATCTCGTGTTCCTTGTCAGTGGGTGGGGGCGCGTGTCAGAGCCGCGCCGCCGTGCAATCGGGGCAGGACAGCCTCAAGTGGGCCGCCGCGCGGGTCACGGTTGAATCGTCAGCCGACATCGAGCCCGTCCACCTTCTGCCAGCCTCGCGGCAACAGGCCGCCACGCGTCGCGCGCGCGCCCACATAAGCATCCAGATCCTTCCATGACAGCGACATCGTGCGCGCTCCGGACTTCACCGTCAGCGTGCCGCCCGCCGGGACCACCGCCACCGCTACTACGCGCTCCGTGCCCAGCTTGGCCTTCGGGATGTCGATCAGCTTGTTGCCCTTGCCCTTGTCCAGCTCGGGCAGGTCCGCCACCGGGAACGCCAGCAGATGACCGACGTTGGTCACCGCCACCACGCGGTCCTGCTCGACCGCGCCTACGGCCGCGGGTTGCAGCACCTTGGCCCCCGGCGTGAGCGAGAGCATCGCCTTGCCGGCCTTGTTGCGTCCGGTCAGGTTCTCGAAGCGGGTGACGAAGCCGTATCCGTGCGAGGACGCCAATACGAAGCGGTCATCATCGGCGCCACTGGCCAGTGTCTGGAAGGAAGCGCCCGCGGCTGGCGAGAACCGTCCGGTCAGTGGCTCGCCGTTGCCACGCGCGGACGGCAGCGAATGCACCACGGTCGAATACGCGCGGCCAGTGGAGTCCAGGAACGCCACCTGCTGCGTGCTGCGCGCTTTGGCCGAACCCAGCAGGCCGTCGCCTTCGCGGTAGCTCAGGCCAGCCGCGTCGATGTCGTGGCCCTTGGCCGCGCGCACCCACCCCTTCTCGCTGAGCACCACGGTCATCGGCTCGCTGGGCACCAGTTCGGACTCGGAGATGGCCTGCGCGGCACCCCGGGCGACCAGCGGCGAGCGGCGCGCGTCGCCGAACTTCTTGGCGTCGGCCAGCAATTCATCCTTCACCAGCTTGCGCAGCTTGGCCTTGCTTTCCAGCGTAGCCTGGATGCGGTCGCGCTCGGCAATCAGCTCGGCCTCTTCGCCACGGATCTTCATTTCCTCCAGGCGCGCCAACTGGCGCAGCTTGGTTTCCATGATGTAGTCGGTCTGCTCCTCGGTCAGCCCGAAGCGCGCCATCAGCACCGCCTTGGGTTCATCCTCGGTGCGGATGATGCGGATCACCTCGTCCAGGTTGAGGAATGCGACCAGCAAGCCGGCCAACAGGTGCAGGCGGCGCTCCACCTTGTCCAGGCGGTGCTTGAGGCGGCGCGTCACCGTGTCGGTGCGGAAGTGCAGCCACTCGGTCAGGAACTGCTTCAGCCCCTTCACCTGCGGACGGCCGTCCAGACCGATCACGTTGAAGTTGACCCGGTAGCTCTTCTCCAGGTCGGTGGTGGCGAACAGGTGGCCCATCAACTGATCGGTGTCCACGCGGTTGCTGCGCGTGACCAGCACGATGCGGGTGGGGTTGGCATGGTCGGACTCGTCGCGCAGGTCCTCCAGCCACGGCAGCTTCTTCGCGCGCATCTGCGTGGCGATCTGCTCGATCACCTTGCCCGGCGAGGCCTGGTACGGCAGCGCGGTGACGACGATGTTGTTGCCGTCCTTCTCGTACACCGCGCGGGCGCGCACGCTGCCCAGCCCGGTCTCGTACATCTGCAGCAGGTCGGCGCGCGGGGTGATGATCTCCGCGGTGGTCGGGTAGTCCGGGCCGAGCACGTGCTCGCACAGGTCGCGGGTGGTCGCGTCCGGGTCGTCGAGCAGGCGCACGCAGGCGCTGACCACTTCATTGAGGTTGTGTGGCGGCACGTCGGTGGCCATGCCGACGGCGATGCCCGTGGTGCCGTTGAGCAGCAGGTGCGGCAGGCGCGCCGGCATCCACGAAGGCTCCTCCAGCGTGCCGTCGAAGTTGGGCGTCCAGTCGACCGTGCCCTGGCCCAGCTCGCCCAGCAGCACCTCGGCAATCGGAGTCAGCTTGGACTCGGTGTAGCGCATGGCCGCGAACGACTTGGGGTCGTCGGTGGAGCCGAAGTTGCCCTGGCCCTCCACCAGCGGGTAGCGGTACGAGAACGGCTGCGCCATGAGCACCATCGCCTCGTAGCAGGCGCTGTCGCCGTGCGGGTGGTACTTGCCGATCACGTCGCCGACGGTGCGCGCCGACTTCTTCGGCTTGGAGGCGGCGTTCAGCCCCAGCTCGCTCATCGAATAGATGATGCGGCGCTGCACCGGCTTGAGCCCGTCACCGAGGAAGGGCAGGGCGCGGTCGAGCACCACGTACATCGAATAGTCGAGGTAGGCGCGTTCGGCGTACTCGCGCAGGGGGATCTGCTCGAAGCCGTGGAAGGCCGGGCGTACGGATTCATTCATTGGGCAAAACCGGTCATGCGGAGGCGGTGCGCTCGCTCGGGTGTCCCGGCGATTCTAACCGCCGGCCCGGCCGTAGGGCCGGGGCGGGGACGATATGCGGCAGCGGTCGCAAACGCTGCGACCGCCGTGGCCGCGGGCGTGCGCGCGGGGCTCAGCGGGTGAAGTCGCCGGCCGCCTCGGGCTGGTACTGGATCGACAGCACGCGCAGGCGGATGGTGCGGCCGCCCGGGATCGGCCACTCGATGCTGTCGCCGATGCGCAGGCCCAGCAGGGCGCTGCCGACCGGGGCGAGGATGGACACCTTGTCGGCGCTGCCATCGGCATCGCGCGGGAACACCAGGGTCATTTCGCGTTCTTCGCCACTGTTCTCATCCAGGAACCGGGCGGTGGAATTCATGGTGATGACGTCGGCGGGCATCTGGGCCGGCTCGACGATCTCGGCGCGCTCCAACTCGGCCTGCAGGGCCTGGGTGTCGTGTCCGCGCGCGATGGGGGTTTCCAGCAGCGCTTCCAGGCGCTCGCAGTCGAAGCGGGTGATCAGCAGGGGCGGCGGGGTGGGCTTGGTCATGCTCTTCTCCAAAAGTAGAAGCGGGCGACGCACCGTGCGCA
>CBFGOS010000126.1:0-6696 GCA_965650425.1 uncultured Lysobacter sp.
GGCAGCAGGAGGGCGACAGCGGCCGCGATGGCGCTGCGACGAAGGGTACGGGTGCTCGGATGGCGTGCGGACATGGGCGATCTCGCTGTGGGAGTTGGCCGCGGGCGCGGCGAAACCTGGAGGGTCAGAGGGAGTACGGCTACCTGGAGCCGTCCCATGACGGCCCGGCGCCCCGGTTGGGCGCGTGGCGATTCGCTGAGCATGGCGATGTTACAGCAACGTTAACGAGCCCGTACTCGACCGTCTGGCTGCGTAGGGCCACGCCATCCACCGGGACGGGCGCCCGCCCCCCCGCGCCTCGGGGCACCCCGGAACGCCGCCACCGCGGCGGTCCAGGTCCCGATATCCGGCAGGTGTGCCGGCCGCAGAAGGCGCCTACCGACTCGGGTCAGCCTTCAGCCATGCTCAACGCGCCATGCCGGACGCTGTAACCGGCGCTGCGAACGGCTTGATGCCCAGCGCCTCGTGGATTTCGCTGGGGTAGTACGCCACGTCGCCCTTCACCACCAGCGCAACCTTGCGGATATCGGCGATGTTGGCCAGCGGATCGCCGTCGATCAGCACGAGATCGGCGCGTTTTCCGACTTCAATGGTGCCCCGGTCATCGAGCACGCGGGCTACCTTGGCCGACGTCCAGGTGGCGCTTTTCAGGGCCTCGCCCGGGGTCATCCCGGCCTGCACGTACAGTTCCAGCTCGCGCTGGAGCGTGAACCCGGGGATGGCGTCGGTGCCGGGCACGATCGGCACGCCGGCGCGGTGCATCCGGCCCACGAACTCGATCATCTTGGCGTAGGAGCGGTTGTAGCGCTGAGCGGTGGCGTCGTCGGGGATCTTCATCTCGGCGCTGCGCAGGCCACGCTGGATGTCGGGTGGCATGTGAGGGGCGACGGCGGCGTAGGCTTGCGACATCTCGCCGGCGCGTTGGCGCAGGAAATCGAACGTGGTCAGGGTCGGATCGACGACCGTCTGGCGCTTGGCCAACAGCGCGATGAAGTCCTGCACGGCCGGGCTGTCGAAGTCCAGGTCCGCCACCTTTTCCGCCGGCAGGTAGAAACGCTGCAGCGTGCGGGTGTCGGTGGTGTCTTCCACCAGGAAGTTCAGCAGCACCTGGTTGATGTGCTGGATCTCGTCGTAGCCCTGCTCCACCGCGTCCCGGGCGCGCATGAACACGGGCACGTGGCCACTGACCCGCAAGCCCTTGGAGTGGGCATAGGCCACGGTTTCGCGCAGCAGGTCCTTGGGGAAGGAGTTGTAGATCTTGACCTGCACGTAGCCATGGGACGCATACCAGTCGACGGCGTGCTTGGCCTCGTCCAGCGTCTTGATCACGAAGCCGTTGCGCGCCGACATCGGGCTTTCGCCTTCAAGGAAACCCGCGGCGACGATACGGCTGGTCAGCAGCGTTCCGGCCTTTTCCTCGCCGATGATCTGCTGCAGGGTGGTGTTGTCGTTGCCCATGTCGCGCACGGTGGTCACGCCGGCGGCGAGGTTGAGCCCCCCGTCCCAACGACCGACGTGGCCGTGCATGTCGAACAGCCCTGGCAGCAGCACGCGGTTGGCGGCGTCCACGACCTGGTCGGCCTTGGCAGCGCGCCCACCGGCGGCCTTGATGGACACGATGCGGCCGTCCTGGACCAGCACGTCCGAGGCCGGGCCCAGCGTGGCCTTGGCGCTATCGAACAGGCGCGCGTTGCGGATCAGCGTCGCCCCCTTGAGCGGGTGCGAGACGCGCGCATTGAGGCCGGTCAGGAACTCGCCTTCCGCCTGTTTCTGGCGTTGCTCAAGGGTCGCGGCGTTCTCGTTCCAGCCGTCCTCGATCAGCTGCATCCAGCCCGGCACGATCGCGGCAAACAGGCGCGGCTGAGCATCGGTGGTGGCCCAGACGAACTGCGGCACCAGGCCAATGCCGGTCAGCGCCATCAACTGCACGCGCTGCGTATCCTGCCCGCGCTTCACCTCGACTTCCGTGATCTTGCGCGCGGACAGCGTGCCGCCGGGGATCAGCGGCAGCTTGCCGTCGGGGCGCTTGGCCAGCGCTCCCAGGCTGATCGAGGCGATCGCCGGGGACCCGCCCAGCGGCGCGTACATGGCCGTACCCGACACGGACTGCTCGCCCTGGTCAGACGTGGACTTCCAAGCGGCCTGCGCGCCTTGGCGCTTGAACGTCTCGTCGACGGGCGCGCCGAACGTGCTAGTACCGGTCACCTGGTAGGTGGCCAGGGTGTGGTCGGGCGCCAGCGTGAAGGTTTCCTTCAGCTCCGGGCCGCGTCCGTTGTCCTTGAAGATGAAGTCGACGTGGGTCACCCCGTCGTCCCCGGTGGTGACCACCTGGTGACCGGCCTGCTTGTTGCCGTCCACCAGCACCACGTAGCGGGTCGTTTCCGCCGCCAGCACGTCCATCGCCAGCATTGCCAGGCAGGCGGCCAGCCCGGCCGACCATGCCGCTTTCGTCTTCTTCATGCCCTACCCCTTCCTGTGAGTTGTGCCGCGATTCGACGTATTCCTGAACGCGGGCGGGCGCTGCCCATGCCCGTGGAGTCGTCCCGTCGCCGAGTCTAGCCCCGGCCAACCGCCCACGGGCATGCCAAAAGTCCCGCTGAACAAGGGGGCGCCCGTGCCATTCGTCATGGGCGCGCGGGGCCACCGTTCCGGTAGGCTTCGGGTTCCGTTTCCGCCGTCGAGACTCCATCCAATGAAGCACCCCCTCGCGCTTGCGCTCGCCGTGGCGTTGACCTCCGTCGCTGTCACCGCGTGCAAGCCGTCCGCCGAGAAGCCCGCCGCCACCGAGACCGCCGTGAAGCAGGAAGCCAACCCGTTCTTTGCCGAAAGCACGCTGCCGCTGCAGTATCCGCACTTCGACAAGATCAAGGACAGCCACTTCGCCCCCGCCTTCGAGCGCGGCATGGCCGAGCAGCTGCAGGAAGTGGCGGCGATCGCCAACAGCACGGAAGAGCCGACCTTCGAGAACACCATCGTGGCGATGGAGAAGTCGGGCCGCCTGCTGAGCCGCGCGGCGGCCGTGTTCTACAACCTGGTCGGTGCGGACACCAACCCGGAGCGCGAGAAGCTGCAGGCCGAGTTCGCGCCGAAGCTGTCGGCGCACAGCGACGCCATCCGCCTGGACCCCAAGCTGTTCGCGCGCATCAAGGCGCTGCATGACAAGAAGGACACGCTGGGCCTGGACGCCGAGGGCGTGCGCCTGGTCGAGCGTTACTACACCGACTTCGTCCGCGCCGGCGCCAACCTGTCCGACGCCGACAAGACCAAGCTGAAGGAAATGAACGCCGAACTGGCCAAGCTGGGCACCCAGTTCAGCCAGAACGTGCTGGCCGAGGTGAATGACTCTGCGGTGATCGTGGACACCAAGGAAGAGCTCGCCGGCTTGCCGGAAGAAGCCATCGCCGCCGCCGCGGAAGCAGCCAAGCAGCGCAAGCTGGAAGGCAAGTACGTGCTGGCCCTGCAGAACACCACCGGCCAGCCGCCGGAGACCTACCTGCATAACCGCGCCCTGCGCGAGAAGCTGCACCGCGCCTCCGTGGCCCGCGGCAGCCGCGGCAACCAGTACGACAACACCGAGATCGTCGCCAAGGTAGTGAAGCTGCGTGCCGATCGCGCCGCGCTGATGGGCTACCCGAACTACGCCGCCTACGTGCTGGAAGACGAGACCGCGAAGACGCCGGAAGCCGTGAACGCCATGCTGGGCAAGTTGGCCCCGGCCGCCGTGGCCAACGCCAAGGCCGAAGCCGCCGAACTGCAGGCGATGATCGACAAGGAGCAGGCCGCCAAGGGCGAGCCGACGTTCCAGCTGCAGCCGTGGGACTGGGCGTACTACAGCGAGAAGGTCCGCCAGGCCAAGTACAACTTCGACGAGTCGCAGCTCAAGCCGTACTTCGAGATGAAGAACGTGCTCGAGAACGGCGTGTTCTTCGCCGCCACCAAGCTGTACGGCATCACCTTCAAGCGGCGCACCGATCTGCCGACCTACCACGCCGACGTCACCGTGTATGACGTGTTCGACAAGGACGGCAAGCAGCTGGCGATCTTCCTGTTCGACCCGTACGCCCGTGCCTCCAAGCGCGGCGGTGCGTGGATGAACTCGTACGTGGACCAGAACGGGCTGTTCGGCACCAAGCCGGTGGTGGCCAACCACCAGAACATCCCCAAGCCCAGCGACGGCAAGCCGACGCTGCTGACCTGGGACGAAGTCACCACGATGTTCCACGAGTTCGGCCATGCGCTGCACGGCATGTTCTCGAACGTGCAGTACCCGT
This sequence comes from uncultured Lysobacter sp., assembly GCA_965650425.1. GTDB lineage: Bacteria > Pseudomonadota > Gammaproteobacteria > Xanthomonadales > Xanthomonadaceae > Aerolutibacter. The sequence goes on from CBFGOS010000126.1 coordinate 4,272, forward strand.
ATTTCTCGGGCACCAACGTGCCGCGTGACTTCGTCGAGTTCCCGTCGCAGGTCAACGAGATGTGGGCCGACTGGCCGGAGATCCTGGCCAACTACGCCAAGCACCACCAGACCGGCGAGGCGATGCCGAAGGAACTGCTGGACAAGGTGCTGGCCGCGTCGAAGTTCAACCAGGGCTTCGCGACGACCGAGTACCTGGGTTCGGCGATGCTGGACCAGCGCTGGCACCAGATCACCGCCGACAAGGCGCCGACCGCCAAGGACGTGGTGGCGTTTGAAGCCGCTGCGCTGAAGCAGAACGGCACCGACTTCGACGCCGTGCCGCCGCGCTACAAGACCCCGTACTTCAGCCACATCATGGGTGGCTACGCGGCCGGCTACTACGCCTACATCTGGTCGGAGGTGCTGGATGCCAACACCGTCCGCTGGATCAAGGACAACGGTGGCCTGAAGGTCGAGAACGGCGACCGCTTCCGCGCCACCCTGCTGTCGCAGGGCGGCAAGAAGGACGCGCTGCAGCTGTTCAAGGATTTCACCGGCGCCGAGCCGAAGATCGAGCCGTTGCTGGAAAAGCGCGGCCTGACCGGTGGCACCGCGGCCGCCGGCAAGTAACACGCGTCCTCGTCAGGCGTGAAGGAGGCCGCCCGGAGCAATCCGGGCGGCCTTTCCTTTTGGGCCTCGTTCAAGAACGCCTGGGCGGCCGGAGACTCAGGGGCCCGCGGCCACCGGCTCGGCGACGCCCAGCGCCTTGGCAAGCTGTGCGGCGTCGAACGGCTTGGGCAGAATCGCCCCTCTGGCGCCCCGCTCGCGCAAGGTGGCCGTGTCGTGGCCGCTGACGAACACCACTCGCACGGGGGTGCCGCGCTCGCGCACTTTGTGGGCCAGCTCGATGCCGGAGTACAGGGGCAGTTCGACATCGGTCATCAAGACGTCCCAGCTACCCTCGTCCAAGCGCGCAAGGGCCTCGTCCGGAGTCGCCGCCGTTTCCACCGCATGCCCCAGCGACTGCAACTGGGCCTTGGTAAGAAAGCGTTCGTCGGGGCAATCGTCCACCAACAGGATGCGAAGCGGACCGGCTGGCTCATCCGCACGCCTCGAGTCCAGCAGCGCGCGCACGCGCTGGGCGAGCACGTCCATGCGGTATGGCTTCTCCAGCAACTCGTCGCCCTGTGCAAGGCCACCGTCACGCGCCAGTGCCTCCTCGGCGAAGCCCGAGGTGAACAACACCTCCACGCGGGGATGGCGGGCGCGCACATACGCCGCAAGTTGCGTGCTGCGCATCGGCCCTGGCATGACGACGTCAGTGAACAGCAGATCGGGAACAACGCCGCCGTCGACCAGCGCCTTGGCGGACGCGGCATCCGCCGCCTCGCGGACGTCGTAGCCGAGCTCGCGCAACATCTGCACGGAGCCGGCGCGGACCGCGTCGTCATCCTCGACGACCATGATTTTCTCGCCGTGACCGCGGCGCGCTTCGCCCATTTCGGGCGCAACGGGCGTCGCCGGCTTGTCGGTGAGCGGCAGGTACAGCGTCACGGTGGTGCCCTCGCCCTCCGAACTCTCCACGCGGATGTCGCCACCGCTCTGGCGCATGAAGCCGTACACCATGGGCATGCCCAGGCCGGACCCGCGCCCCACCTGTTTGGTGGTGAAGAACGGCTCGAAAATCCGGTCGAGCACGTCCTGGGGCATGCCGCGGCCGGAGTCACTGACCACGACCTCCACCATGCCCTCGCCAGGACGGCCCACCGCCGCCCCGTCCGTATGGCGGCAACGGATCGACACGAGCCCCACGCCACGAATGGCATCCCGGGCATTGATGGCCAGGTTGAGCACCGAATTGTCGAATTGCACGGGGTCGGCTTCCACATTGCCGACATCGGCATCGATATCCAGATCGAGGGTGATCGCCGTACCTTCGCCCAACGTGCGCTGCAAGAGGTCGACCAGTCGTTGCAGGCGGTCGCCCACGTCGAAAACAGTGGGGTTCAGTGGTTGCTTTCGTGCGAACGCCAGCAACTGCGATACCAGGCGCGCGCCGCGCCGGACGGCTCGGCCGGCCGCATCCAGGCGCTCGACCACGGGCGTGGGCAGCCCACCATGGCCGCGGGCAAGGTCGAGGTTGGCACCGACCACCTGCAGGAGATTGTTGAAATCGTGCGCGATGCCGCCGGTGAGCTTGCCGATGGCCTCCAGCTTCTGCGCCTGCAGCAGGGCGGCCTCGGCGGCGCGGCGCTCGGTCTCGCTTGCATGCAAGGCTTGGGTACGTTCTTCCACCAGTTCTGTCAGGTCGGCGTGGTAGCGCGCCAGTTCCTCCTGGGCCGCCGTCTGCGCGGTCATGTCGTTGCCCTGCACGAAGATGCCGGTCACCCGCCCCTCGGCATCCAGCACCGGTTGATAGACGAAGTCGACGACGATCTGCTCCA
>CBFGOS010000127.1:0-6626 GCA_965650425.1 uncultured Lysobacter sp.
GGAAGGCCGTCGCGGCGTGCTGTACGCCGTGTCGGCCGATGCCCGTGTCCGGCAGCGTTTGGTCCTGTCGGGTGGCGATGTCCGCGAACCCGCCTGGGGCCCTTACCGGCTCCCGGCCGCGCAGTGACCCGCGCCGAACCCCGGCGCCAGAGTTTCTTCCGGTTGGGCCAGAGTGCCCGGCTCAATCCACCCCGCCCCATGTTTTGACGAGGAGTCATCATGAACAGCACCGTCCGTATCGCCCTCGCCGCCGTGCTCTGCACGGCTGCCGTCGCCTGCTCGAAGAAGGTGAAGGAAACCCCGCCGGCCGACACCACCACCGGCGAGACCCCGGTGGTCACCACGCCGGCGCCGACCACCCCGGGCATGTACGGTCCCGCGGACCTCGACACCGATGCGTGCCTGCGCCAGCGCGTGATCTACTTCGATTTCGACCAGGACGTGCTGCGTCCGGAGTTCCAGGCCGCCGTGGGCTGCCATGCCAAGTACCTGCGTGACCGCCCGACCGCCCGCATGACCCTGCAGGGTCACGCCGACGAGCGCGGCAGCCGCGAGTACAACCTGGGCCTGGGCGAGCGCCGTGGCAATGCCGTGTCGTCGGCCCTGCAGGCCAACGGCGGTTCGGCCAGCCAGCAGATGGTGAACAGCTCCGGCGAAGAAGTGCCGGTCTGCACTGAGTCCAACGAGGACTGCTGGGCCAAGAACCGTCGCGTCGAGATCATCTACACCGCCAAGTGATGATCGGCATGCGCGGACTCTTTGTCGGTGCAACCCTGGTGGCGGCCCTCGTGGCCGCCACCCCCGCGTCGGCCCAGCGCGCGAGCCTAGCCGACCGCGTGGCCATCCTGGAACAGCGGGCCGGCGACAACCAGGCCAACCTCGCGCTGCTCAATGAAGTGAACCAGCTCAAGGCCGAAGTGCAGGCCCTGCGCGCGCAGGTGGAGGAGCTGCAACAGCTGACCCAGCAGTTGCAGGAGTCGGGCAAACGCCAGTACATCGACCTGGACGACCGGTTGAACCGGTTGGAAGGTGGCGCAGTGCCGACTGCTCCGGTGACGCCGCCCAAGGCAGCCGCGCCCTCGCCAAAGCCGGCGGGCAAGCCGCTCACGGCAACCGGATCGGCGCCCGCGGAGCGTGCGCCGTCCGTCCATGGCGATGCCGGCAAGCTGCGCGAAGGGGCCGGCGAACGCGCCGCCTACGATGCGGCCTTCGCCACGCTCAAGGCCGGGCGCTACGCCGACGCTTCCAGCCAGTTCCTGGCGTTCCTGCAGCAGCATCCCAATGGCGTGTACACCCCCAACGCCCTGTACTGGCTGGGCGAGAGCTACTACGTCACCCAGAACTACGAGCCGGCGCGCGAGCAGTTCCAGGCGCTGGTGGACCGTTATCCCACCCACGACAAGGCGCCGGGCGCGCTGTTGAAGCTGGGCCTGGCCCAGCAGGGCTTGAAGCAGTTGGAGGCCGCCGAACGCACCTTCGGGGCGGTGCTGGCGCGCTACCCCGACACCGATGCCGCGCGGGTGGCACAGGACCGCCTTCGCGCCATCGAGCTCGGCCGGCTGAGCCGCACGCGCTAAAATGCGCCCATGAGCACCGTTTCCCCCGAGGCGGCCGCGGCGTCGCCCGAACGGCTGCGGTTGACCGAAATCTTCCTGTCCCTGCAGGGCGAGTCCCGCAGCATCGGCTGGCCGACCGTTTTCGTGCGCCTGACCGGCTGCCCGCTGCGCTGCCAGTACTGCGACACCGCGTACGCCTTCCACGGCGGGCAGTGGTGGGATTTCGACGCAATCCTGGCCGAAGTCGCCACGCACGGGGCGCGCCACGTGTGCGTGACCGGCGGCGAGCCCTTGGCGCAGAAGCGCTGCGTGGAACTGCTGCGGCGCCTGTGCGACGAGGGCTACGACGTCTCGCTGGAGACCTCCGGCGCCATCGACATCGGCCCGGTCGATCAGCGCGTGTCGCGCGTGCTGGACATCAAGACGCCCGGCTCCGGCGAGGTGGCGCGCAACCTGTGGTCAAACCTGCCGCTGCTGACCGCGCACGACCAGGTCAAGTTCGTGATCTGCAGTCGCGAGGACTACGACTGGGCCAAGGCGATCGTCGCGGAGCACAAGCTGACGCAGACCTGCGACGTGCTGTTCTCGCCCAGCTTCAGCCAGGTCGATCCCAGCGCGCTGGCCGACTGGATCGTCGCGGATCGCCTGCCGGTGCGTTTCCAACTGCAGCTGCACAAGATCCTGTGGAACGACGAGCCGGGGCGTTGAGGTCCTAACGTCACGCCGTTGATGTGAATGGTGCGGTGAGTTATCACCGCAAACCGAGGCGAGCCGATGCGCGCGCCCGATTGGGAGCAGTGAATGAAAAAGGCCGTCGTCCTGGTATCCGGAGGCATGGACTCCGCCGTCGTCATCGCGATTGCGCGCGAGCAGGGGTTTGCCGTGCACGCGTTGAGCGTCAGCTACGGGCAGCGGCATACGTCCGAGCTGGACGCCGCCGACCGCGTGTCCAAGGCGCTCGGTGCGGTAGCGCACAAGACCGTCAACGTGGACCTGCGCAGCATCGGGGGCTCGGCGTTGACCGACGATATCGAGGTGCCGCTGGATACCGACGGCCACCCGGTGGGGCAGGCGGCGGCCAAGGACGCCATCCCCGTCACCTACGTGCCGGCGCGCAACACCATCATGTTGTCGATCGCCCTGGGTTGGGCCGAAGTACTTGGCGCGAATGACATCTTCTGTGGCGTCAACGCGGTGGACTATTCCGGTTACCCGGATTGTCGCCCCGAATTCGTCGCCGCCTTCGAGCGGCTGGCCAACCTGGCGACCAAGGCCGGGGTGGAAGGCGCGGGGCTGCGGGTGCATGCACCGCTGCAGTTCATGAGCAAGGCCGACATCGTGCGCGAGGGCGTGCGCCTGGGCGTGGACTTCGCTCAGACCGTCTCGTGCTACAAGGCCGATGAAGCCGGCCGCGCATGCGGGCATTGCGATGCATGCCGGCTGCGCGCCGAGGGCTTTGCGGCCGCCGGCGTGGCGGACCCAACGCGGTACGTCTGACGCGGCACTGAATGCTCAGGCTTGCGGCTGCGGCACCAGGGGCCGCACGCACCCTGCATCCATCGCGCCGCTGCGCTAGAATGCACGACCCGGCGCAAGGCCGGGTCGCAATGGGTCGTTAGCTCAGTCGGTAGAGCATCGGACTTTTAATCCGCTGGTCGATGGTTCGAATCCATCACGACCCACCATCTTTCCTCATTCCACGATCACCGAAGCGCTGCCGGAAAAGCTTTCCACGGTGATGCGGCCTTCGCCCGCGCCGTAGCGGTGGCTGACGCTGGAACCGGGGCCGTGCTTGGGGCGTTGCACCTGGGCGCCACTCACGCGCAGGTCGCCGCTGAAGCTCTCGCCGGTCACCGTCGCCGAAACGTCGCGCGGCAGGGTGAGGCGAAGCTCGCCACTGAGCGTGTCCACCGCGATTTCGCCGCCGCGCGCCAGCGCCGTGGACAGGGTCATGTCGCCCGACACCGACGAGCCGCTGAGCTTGCGCACCGGGTTCTCGCGGTTGTTGACGATGGTGATGTCGCCCGACACGCTGTTGAACTCAACCTCGCCGTCGAAGCGGCCGCGCAGCGCGATGTCGCCGCTGACCGTGTCGACGGCGGCATCGCCGGTGTTGATGGTCAGCTGCTGGTTGCCGCTGACGGTGTTGACCTCGGCCTTCTGCGGCGCACCGATCACGATGACGTCGCCGCTCACCGCATCCACCGACAATTTGCCGGCGGCCGTGCCCTGCACGTCGATGTCAGCCGAGACCGCTTCGATACCCAGGTTGGCGCGGCGCGGTACCGTCAGGCGCAGCTCGGTGGGTTCGGTGTTGTTGCCGGTCATGCCGAAGCGCTTCGGGTACTTCACGCGCACGGCCAGCTTGCTGCGGTCGCCTTCGATGGCCAAACGCTCGACGCCGTCGCCGAGGCTGCCTTCGATCTTCACTTCGGGGCGGTCCCACACGCGCACGTCAATGCGGCCCTTGAGGTTTTCGATCTCGACTTTGCCGGTGGGCGACAGCGGCCGGGTTTCGTTGATGGGTGTGGCAGCCAGTGCCGGCAGGGCGAGCGACAGGACCACGGCGAAGGTGGGGATGGCAAGGCGGGACATGGGAGTTCCTCCGTCAGGCAAGGGGCAGCCGCATCAGGTCGAGGCGGCGTTGGTAGGTGCGGCGCAGTTGTTCCAGCAGCCGCGTGGAGTCAGGGGCCTGGCGCAGGGCGGCCAGGATCAGTTCGGCGCTCTGGTCCAGCGTGCGCAGGGTCGGGGTCGCGGCAGCGACGCCGGGTCGGGCTTCCAGTTCGCGGAAGGCGCCTTCGTACTGCAGGCGCAGACCTTCGGCCTCGGCGAGGGCCACCGGCGTGTGCGCCGCCGAGACCGGGGTCGTGCGGGCTTCACCCATCGGACCGCCGGTCGGCCGAAGATCGCTCGGGGTTGAGCGTGCGAGGGGTGCGTCGCCAGCACCCGGTTGGTCGGGCGAAGGGCCGCCGTAGCGGAGCAGGCCCAGCGTGCCGACGGCCACCAGCACGCTCGCCGCCAGCGCCACGGGCACCCGCCAGCGCCACGTTGCAGGTGAGGCGGGAGGCTTCTTCGTGCCAACGTCGTCCACGGCGCCTCCGCCGGCTCGCGCCGTCAATCGGGGGGCGATACCGGCCCACAAGTCGCGGGTGGGCGTTTCGTCCTGGCGCAGGCTCCGCAGTTGCCAACGCAGTGCGTCGGACAGGTCGTGGGGGTTGTCGTGGGGGTCTCGGTTCATGCGGGTTCTCCCAAGCGCGCACGGAGCAGGCCGCGCGCACGGTGCAACTGGGCTTTGGAGCTGCCGACGGCCATGCCCAGCTCGACGGCGATCTCCTCGTGTTTCCAGCCTTCGATGTCGTAGAGGACCAGCACCGCGCGTGCACGCGGTGGCAGGCTGGCAACGGCGCGGCCCAGATCCATCGAAAGAGCAGTGACATGTCCGGCCGAGTCGGGATGGCCGAAGGTGTCCAGGACCTCCTCGTCGTCCTCCTCCAATGGGCGGCTGCGGCGGCTGCGCAGCTCCATCAGGGCGGTGTTGACGGCCAGTCGGTGCAGCCAGGTCGTGAAGGCGGCTTCGAAGCGGAATGCCGGCAAGGCCTGCCAGGCGCGGACAAAGGCCTCCTGGGTGAGGTCGTCGGCGCGAGCGCCGTGGCCGCCCACCAGCCGGACAATCACGCCGTGCACCCGGCCCGCGTGGCGTCGGTACAGGGCCTCGAAGGCACCGGTCTCGCCACGCGCTGCCGCTTCGACCAGCGGGCGGTCGTCTTCCACCGCGGCGGTTGCCGGTGCGGGGTCGGGCGAAAGGGCGCTCATGGCATTCAGCATGCCACCATGGATGCGGGCAGGCGCCCGGGGGTTTAAGCCGACCTCAGGCCGCGTCGAACAATTGCTGCAGCACCGCCTCGCCGTAGCGGTCGAGCTTGCTGCTGCCCACCCCGGCGATCGTCGACAGGTCGTCGAGGTCGGCCGGGTCCGCCTCGGCGATCGCCCGCAGCGTGCTGTCGTGGAAGATCACGTAGGCCGGCACGTTCTGCTCGCGTGCGGCGGCGGCGCGCCATTCGCGCAACGCGTTGAAACGCGCCAATGTGTCGGGCGCCAGGTCGACCAGCGAGGCGGCCACCGCCTCCCCGGTCCGCCGGCGGCGATTGGGGCGCGGGGGCTCGCTGCGCAGTCGCACCTCGCGTTCGCCCTTGAGTACCGGGCCGCTGGCGGCGGTGAAGCACAGGGCGCCAAAGCGCTCGACGTCGGCCTCCAGGATGCCGTGCGCCACCAGCTGCCGGAACACGCTGCGCCAGGTGCGCTCGTCGAGATCGGCGCCGACGCCGAACACGCTGAGGCTGTCGTGCCCGTGCTGGCGCACCTTGTCGGAGGCCTCGCCGCGCAGTACGTCGATCAGGTGCGCCACGCCGAAGCGCTGGCCCGTGCGGTACACGCTCGACAGCGCCTTGCGCGCGGCCTCGGTGCCGTCCCAGCTCTGCGGTGGGTTCAGGCAGTTGTCGCAGTTGCCGCACTGGCCCGGGTGCGTTTCGCCAAACCAGCCGACCAGCGCCTGGTGGCGGCACGCGGTGGACTCGCAATAGCCCAGCAGCGCGTCCAGCTTGCCCAGTTCCAGGCGCTTGCGCTCCTCGCTGGCCTCGGACTGCACGATCAGCTGGCGCAGGCTGACCATGTCGCCCAGGCCGTAGCACAGCCATGCCTCCGACGGCCCGCCGTCGCGGCCGGCGCGGCCCGTCTCCTGGTAGTAGCCCTCGATCGACTTGGGCAGGTCCACGTGGGCCACGAAGCGCACATCGGGCTTGTCGATGCCCATGCCGAAGGCAATCGTCGCCACCATCACGATGCCGTCTTCCTGCAGGAACCGGCGCTGGTTGGCCGCGCGCACGGCCGCGTCCATGCCGGCGTGGTAGGGCAGGGCATTGATGCCGGCGATGACCAGCTGTTCGGCCACCTGCTCCACGCGCTTGCGCGAGAAGGCGTAGATCACGCCGCTTTCGCCGCGAGATCGTCGAGCGGCTGGCGCTGGAGGAGGCGCGCACCTTCGTCAGCTCGTTCGACCGGCCCAACATCCGC
>CBFGOS010000128.1:0-6612 GCA_965650425.1 uncultured Lysobacter sp.
GTGGTGGCCTATGACGATGGCGAAGGCGCGCAAGCCGCACGCCTGTGGTTCCTGCTGCGCGCATTGGGGCATGAGAAAGTCGCGGTGCTCGACGGCGGTTGGCGTCGATGGTCCGCCAACAGCCTGCATCCGGTGGATTCGCATGTAACGAAGGCGGCGCCCACCCGCTACGTTGGCGAGTACCAGTCGGGTCGCTTGCTTGATGCCGCGCAGGTGCAACAGCGCCTGGCGGCGGGTGACCTGCTGATCGATGCCCGCTCGGCTGATCGTTTCCGCGGCGAGAACGAAACCATCGACCGCGTGGCCGGGCATGTGCCTGGTGCGCGGAACCGCCCGTGGATGGACAACACCGCGGACGGTCGCCTCAAGACGCCGGTGCAGTTGGCGGAGGAATTCCGTGCGTTGTTGGGCGAGCACACCCCCGACCAGACAATCGTCATGTGTGGCTCGGGAGTCACCGCTTGCCACCATCTGCTGGCGATGGAGCGTGCGGGCTTGGGCGGGGCGAAGCTGTTTACCGGGTCGTGGAGCGGCTGGATCGCCGATCCGTCGCGCCCCATTGCGACCGGCGACGCGTGACGCGGTTCACGGTGTAACAACGGCGTAACAGCGCGCCGTGAAACTCCCCGCGTTTTCGGGGAGCAAATTCAATGTGGATGAAATTGCTGCGCACCGCGCTGGTGGTGTGCATGTTGGTGGTGTTTCCAAATCCTGTCGCAGCCCAGTACGCAGATGCAGAGCGCCTTCGCATCCACGGTTCGAATACGCTGGGGGCGCGACTCGTGCCGGCCGTCGTGCGCGCCTGGATGGAGTCGCTGGGATACGAGGATATCGAGCGTGTCGAGCACGATGCGTCGGTCACCCAGTTGCGGGGAGTGCGTGACGGTCAGCCGTTGGTGGTCGAGATCGCGAAGAACGGGTCAGCGGCGGGCATGATGGCGCTGGTGGCCGGGAACGCGGAAGTCGCGATGATGTCCCGGCCGCCGAATGCGGCGGAAGTCGACGCCGCCTGGCAGTTGGGCGAATTGCGTTCGGCGGAGCAGGAGTTCGTGATCGCCCTCGATGGCCTGGCGGTGGTGGTCCACCGGGACAATCCGGTGCGCCGCCTGACGATGGCGCAACTGCGCGACGTGCTGTCAGGGCGGATTACCGACTGGAGTCAATTGGGTGGCATCGCGGGCCCGATTGGCGTGTACACGCCGGCGCCGGGTGGCGAGCTGGAGTTTCTCCACGATCTGGTCATGGAAGGCGCCGAACTGACGGCGTCGCGGCGGTCGTTTCCGGTAGGGCGCATTTCCGCGGTGGTGGCGGGCGAACGCGGAGCGATCGGCATCATGGGGCTGCGTAGCCCCGTAGCCGCGCTGGCGCGACCGCTGGCCATTGGGCGCGGTGGCGAAGCCCTGCTGCCGACCCGCATAAACGTCCAGAGCGAGGACTATCCGCTGGTTCGGCGCTACAGCCTGTATGGCGGCCAGATGATGTCGGCGTTGGGTCGCAGCCTTGCCCTGTTTTCCATCGGGCGCCGCGCGCAGGAGGCGGTCGCTGCATCGGGTCATATCGCCGTGACCTTGCGCCCGGCGACGCAGCAGCCACTGCCGACGGGCGTGGCGGAGTATCAGGGGGTAGTGGCGGGCGCCCAGCGTTTGCCCCTCAGCCTGCGATTCAATCCCGGCGGCCTGCAGTCACTGTTCGATAGCCGGGCCCAGCGAGACCTCGACCGCATCGTCGCGTTCATGCGCCTGCCCGGCAACGCCAACCGACAGGCGACGGTGCTGGCCTTCGGTGCGGTGGACCCGGCCGGCTCGCTCGTCTCGACCATCGTGAGCAGCGATCGGGCCAACATGGTGGCCGACTACCTGCAGGGGCAGGGCGTGGTCGTGCGCCGCTCGGTCGGGTTGGGCGCGATGCGGCCGCTCGTCCCGCCGTCGCATCCGCAGGCGGCCTACTTCAATGATCGGGTCGAAGTCTGGGTCAACTGACCCGGACCATAGGCAATCACTTGCCGAGCTTGGCCAGGAGCGCACGCAGGGCCGCCTGCGTGCCCTCCGAGTACCACGCACCCACGAAGCGGTCGAGCTGGATGTGGTGGGGCTGCAGCGCCTCGACGACGTCTGCTCGCGCCACGGCGCGGGTTGCCAGCATGGCGCTGCGCGGCAGTGCCAGCAGCTGCTCAAGCCACACGCGGGCGCGTGCGGACACGCTGTCCACGTCGACCAGTTCGTCCACCAGTCCATACGCCAGGGCCTGCTGGGCGTCCACCATGTCGCCGGCCACCAGCAGCCGCTCGGCGCGGTGCGGGCCGACGATGCGCCGCAGCAGGCGCTGGATGCCTTCCGGTGCCACCAGCCCCACCTGCGTCTCGTTGAGACCGATGCGGAACGGGCCGGACGCCATCACCCGGTAGTCGCAGCACAATGCCCACACGCAGCCACCGGCCGGGGCATGGCCACTGAGGGCCGCGACCACCGGCACCGGCGCATTGGCGAGCGCCAGGGCGGTGTCGAAGAAGGACTGCCAGGCGCCGCGCAGTGCATCACGATCCTCGCCCAGCGACATCAGGTGGGGGACATCCAGCCCGGCGGAAAAGACCTTGGCGTTGCTGCCGAGGATGATGCCTTCGGCACCCCCGCCAATGGCCGCGCCCAGCGCCTCGCGCACGGCATGGCACAGGTCGGGGTTCATGGCATTGACGGGCGGGCGCGAGAGGCGGATCTCCGCGATGCCATCCTGGAACGTGGTCTCGACAAGGCTCATGGCGTGGCTCCCGGGTGTGCCCGCTGGTCAGGCATGCCCGGTTATCATAGGCGCATGAACGCGCTCCGTCCTTTGCTCGCCACCTGCCTGATCGCCGCTGCCGTCTTCGTTGCGCCCGTCCACGCGCGCGAATGTACCGCCAAGGTGAAGGACGGCTGGGTGCGCATGCCGCCCATGGCGATGCCGATGATGGCGGGCTTCGGGACGATCGAGAACCCATGCGCGGTGCCCGTCACGATTGTCGGGGCTTCCAGTCCTGCGTTCGGCGACGTGTCGCTGCACGAAACCCGGGTCGTGGACGGCGTCAGCCGCATGCGCCACCTGCCCGAGTTGCGGATCGCCCCCGAAGGGGCGGCCACGCTCAAGCCCGGTGGGCTGCACTTGATGCTGATGCAGCCACGCGCACCTCTCAAGGAAGGCAGCAAGGTGGTCATCGAATTCGCGTTGAAGGGCGGTGGCGTCCTTCGTGGCGAGTTCACGGTGCGCAAGCCCGCCGGCTGAGCCTCAGCGGCAGGCGGCGCGTACTTCGGCCGGCAGGGGCGCCGCGGCACCGGTTCCGCGGTCGATCCACACCATCACGACATTGCCATCGCAGAACAGCACGCTGGCATCGTCGCGAGCGATGATGCGGTGCCCGATGGTGACGCTGGTGTTGCCCAAGCGCTCCACGAACAGTTCCACCATCAGCTCGTTCGGCCATTCGATGGGTCGGCGGTAATTGAGGTTGGCGGCGGCCACTACGGGCGCGACATGGTCGTCCAGGCCCTGGCCGGGCATGCCCAGCATCCACTGCAGGCGGGCTTCTTCCAGGTAGCTGAGGAACTTGGAGTTGTTGACGTGGTTGAAGGCGTCCAGGTCCCGCCAGCGCACGCTCAGGGGAACGCGGATCAGGACACGGGGCACCGGGGCGGCCGACGGTGGCGGTGTTGCCTGTCGGGGCGCCGGCGACGGGGCGCGCTTGTCGTCTCGCACGCGCGGCGCGCGCGCCGAGGCCGCCACGCTCGTGACCGGTTCAACGGTCGCGTGGGGCGCCGGTGCAGTCGGCATCGGCGCATCGACGGCAGCCGGGGCGATCGCCGCGTCATTGTCGACGGCTGAAGTCGCGTCAGTGGTCTTGGCGGCCGGCTTGCGGCGGCGAGGCGCCGACTTGCGCGGCTTGCGGGCCGGCTTGGCGGCGTCGGTGGGGGTGTTGTCGCTCATTCGGCGGACTTCTTCTTGTTGGTCTTGCGCCCGGTGCCGGTGGTGGTGGCAGGGCTAGGTTTGGCCTTTTCGGCCTTTGTCTTCTCGGCCTTCCCCTTGCTGGTGGCGGGCGCCTTGCCCAGCATCGGTGCGAGGAATCGGCCGGTATGCGAGTGGGGTAGCGCCGCGATGTCCTCCGGCGTGCCGGTGGCCAGTATGGTGCCGCCGCGGTGGCCACCCTCCGGGCCGAGGTCGATCACCCAGTCCGCGGTCTTGATGACATCGAGGTTGTGCTCGATCACCACCACCGTGTTGCCGTCATCGCGCAGGCGGTGCAACACGGCGAGCAAGTGTTCGATGTCGTGGAAGTGCAGGCCGGTGGTCGGCTCGTCAAGGATGTACAGCGTGCGCCCGGTGTCACGGCGCGACAGTTCCTTCGACAGCTTCACGCGCTGCGCCTCGCCGCCCGACAGCGTGGTCGCGCTCTGGCCCAGCTTGATGTAGCTCAGGCCCACGTCCATCAGCGTTTCCAGCTTGCGCGCGATGGAGGGCACCGCTTCGAACAGCGACAGGGCATCCTCGACGGTCATCTCCAGCACGTCGTTGATGTTGTAGCCCTTGTAGAGGATCTCCAGCGTTTCGCGGTTGTAGCGCTTGCCGCCGCACACGTCACACGGCACGTACACGTCCGGCAGGAAGTGCATCTCCACCTTGATCAGGCCGTCGCCCTGGCAGGCCTCGCAACGGCCGCCGCGCACGTTGAAGCTGAAGCGGCCCGCCGCATAACCGCGTGCACGCGACTCGGGCACCTGCGCGAACAGCTCGCGCAACGGGGTGAACAGCCCGGTGTAGGTGGCCGGGTTGGAGCGCGGCGTGCGACCAATCGGGGACTGGTCGATGTCCACGACCTTGTCGAACAGGTCCATGTTCTCCACCGAACGGTGCGGTGCCACGGTGTGCGCGGCGCCGTTGAGCTCGTTGGCGGCCAGGGTGAACAGCGTGTCGTTGATCAGCGTCGACTTGCCCGAGCCCGACACGCCAGTGACGCAGGTCAGCAGGCCCGACGGAATGTCGAGATCCACGTCCTTCAGGTTGTTGCCGCTGGCGCCACGCAGGTGCAGCATCGCCTTCGGGTTGGGCTTGTGGCGCTTGGCCGGGATCTCGATGCGCTTGGCGCCGCTGAGGTATTGGCCGGTGAGCGAGCGCGGCGCCTTCAGCACGTCCTCGTACGAGCCCTGGGCCACGACTTCGCCGCCGTGCACGCCCGCGCCGGGGCCGATATCGACGATGTAGTCCGCCAGACGGATCGCATCCTCGTCGTGTTCCACCACGATGACCGTGTTGCCCAGGTCGCGCAGGCGGGTGAGGGTGCCCAGCAGGCGCTCGTTGTCGCGCTGGTGCAGGCCGATGGATGGTTCGTCCAGCACGTACATCACGCCGACCAGCCCCGCGCCGATCTGGCTGGCCAAGCGGATGCGCTGGGCCTCGCCGCCAGACAGCGAATCGGCCTTGCGCTCCAGCGTGAGGTAATCCAAGCCCACGTCCACGAGAAAGCGCAGCCGGTCGCCGATCTCCTTCACGATCTTGGTGGCGATCTCACCGCGCCAGCCCGGCAGGTTGAGCCCTCGGAAGAAGGCCAGCGCCTCATCCACCGGCATCACCACGATGTCCGGCAGCGGGCGGTCGGCGACGAACACGTTGCGCGCCGCGCGGTTCAGGCGCGCGCCTCCGCAATCGGTGCACGCACGCTCACTGATGTACTTCGCCAATTCCTCGCGCACCGCCGGCGATTCGGTTTCGCGGTAGCGTCGCTCCAGGTTGGGCACGATGCCCTCGAAGCGGTGCTTGCGCTGGTGCTTGCTGCCACCCTCCGTGAGGTACGTGAACTGGATCTGCTCCTCGCCGCTGCCGAACAGCACTGCCTGGCGCACGTCTTCGGGCAGGTCCTGCCAGTGCGTGTCGACCTTGAAGCCGTAATGCTTGGCCAGCGACTGGATCAGCTGGAAGTAGTACGCATTGCGGCGGTCCCAGCCACGCACGGCACCGGCCGCCAGCGACAACTCCGGATGCACCACCACGCGCACCGGGTCGAAGAACTGCGCCACGCCGATGCCATCGCAGGTGGGGCAGGCGCCCACCGGCGAGTTGAACGAGAACAACCGCGGCTCCAGTTCCGGCAACGAGTACTCGCACACCGGGCAGCTGTACTTGGACGAGAACAGCAACGGCGCGCCCTCGGGCGCATCCATCGACATTACCGACGCCATGCCGTCGCCCAGCTTCAACGCCGTCTCGAAGGACTCGGCCAGGCGCTGCTTCATGTCTTCGCGCGGGCGGAAGCGATCCACCACCGCCTCGATGGTGTGCTTGACCCGTAGCGCCAGCGGCGGCACGGCGTCGATCTCGTGCAGGACCCCGTCGACGCGCACGCGCACGAAGCCCTGCGCGCGCAGTTGGTCGAACACCTGCGCATGCTCGCCCTTGCGTTCGCGGATGACGGGCGCCAGCAGCATGTAACGCTGTTCGGCGGTCTCGGGCTTGTCGGCGAGTGCCACCACCTGGTCGACCATCTGGCTCACCGTCTGCGCTTCCAGCGGATAGCCATGGTCGGGGCAGCGCGGCAGGCCCACGCGCGCGTACAGCAGGCGCAGGTAGTCGTAGATCTCGGTGATGGTGCCG
>CBFGOS010000129.1:0-6574 GCA_965650425.1 uncultured Lysobacter sp.
CGTTGTGTATGTTGTGCCGGCCGGGCATGGCCAACATCACCTGGGCCTCGCCCTGCGGCATGGCCAGGGTGATGTTGGCCATGGTGAAGCGCGAGCCATCGGCGCCCAGCACGATGTCGCGCGCGGTGACATCGGCACCGTGGTCCAGGCCGAAATACACGAGCTGGCGCCCATGCGCGCGCTCGGCGAAGTACGGGGCGAACGCGTCGTCGGCATTGATCACCGCGGTGCCGTCGGCAGGCAGCGCGTCGTAGATGGCCGCTTTGGTGTCGGCCACCGCCAGCAGGCTGCCCATGCGCTCCAGGTGGGCCGGCGCGATGTTGTTGACCAGCGCCACGTCCGGGCGCGCGATGCGCGTGAGGTACGCAATGTCGCCCGGCTTGCCGGCGCCCATCTCGTACACCGCGAAGCGCGCATCGTCCGGCGCGTCGATCACGGCCAGTGGCAGTCCGATCTCGTTGTTGCGGTTGCCCGGGTTGGCGTAGGTCTTGCCCGCGAGCTGGAGGATGGACAGCACCAGCGTCTTGACGCTGGTCTTGCCGTTGCTGCCGGTGATGGCCACGACCTTGCCGCCCACGCGCTCGTGCTGCAGCGCCGCCGCGAGGTCGGCCAGCGCGCGCTCGGTGTCGGCCACCACCACCTGCGGCAGCTCCCAACCGGCCACGCGCGCGGGCGCGTGATGCGACACCAGGGCGGCCGTGGCACCGGCTTCCGCCGCCGCCTGCAGGTGTTCGTGGCCATCAAAGCGCTCGCCCTTGAGCGCGATGAACAGCACGCCGTCGCCGTTGAACAGGGTGCGGGTGTCGGTGGACACGGCGAAGACCTGGCGGTCCTCGCCTTCCAGGTGCCCACCCACCATGCGCGCAATCGTCGAAAGCCAGAGCGTCTTCATGCGCGGGCCTCCAATGCGCTGCGCGCCACGTCCGTGTCGTCGAAGGGGTACTGCACGCCATTGATCTCCTGGTACGGCTCGTGGCCTTTCCCGGCCACCAGCACGATGTCGTCCGCGGCGGCGGCGGCCACCGCGAAGGCAATCGCCTTCGCCCGGTCGCGCTGCACGTGGACGGCCTGCGGCGCGGCAAAGCCGGCCATGATGTCCTGCACGATCCGGTCGCCGTCCTCGGCGCGCGGATTGTCGTCGGTGACCACCACCACGTCGGCAAGTCGCTCCGCGATCGCTGCCATCTGTGGGCGCTTGCCACGGTCGCGCTCGCCACCGCAGCCGAAGACGCACAGCAGGCGCGCCTGGGCATGGCCGCGCAGCGAGGCCAGCGCCTGCTCCAGCGCATCCGGCGTGTGGGCGTAATCGATCACCACCAGCGGGCGACGGCCCTTGGGCCCTTCATCGCCACCGAGACGGTTCATGCGGCAGTGGATTGGCTGCAGTCGGGACAGCGTTGCCGCAATGGCGGCCGGCGCGTGTCCAAGTGCCAGCAGGGTGGCCGCCACGGCCAACAGGTTGTCAACGTTGAACCGGCCCAGCAGCGGTGAATGCACCGGGTGCGCGTCGCCATGCACGACCAGGTCGAAGTGGATGCCGCCGGCGTCCAGGCGCAACGATTCGGCACGCACCACCGCATCGGCATGGCCGCGCGAACTGAAGCCGATGCATGGCACGCCCTCGGCCAGCAGGGCCGGCAGCGTCGCGCCAAAGGCGTCGTCGAGATTGATCGCCGCGCCTTTCAGTCCCGGCCACTGGAACAGGCGAGCCTTGGCTGCGCCGTAGGTGTCCATGTCGCCGTGGTAATCGAGGTGGTCGCGGGTGAGGTTGGTGAACACCGCCACGTCATAGTGCAGGCCCGCCACGCGGCCCTGGTCGAGCGCGTGCGAGCTCACCTCCATGGCCACCGCCTGCGCGCCCGCGTCATGCAGCTCGGCGAGCAGGGCATGCGTGCGCAGCACCAGCGGCGTGGTGAAGCCCGTGGGCACCACCTGGCCATACAAGCCCGCGCCCAGCGTGCCCACGCTGCCCGCGGTGGTGCCCTGCAACGTCCACGCCTGCGCCAGCAGTTGCACCGTGGAGGTCTTGCCGTTGGTGCCGGTGACACCCACCAGCGTCATGGCATCGGTGACGCGGTCGTGGAAGGCGTCGGCCAGTTCGCCCAGGCGCGCACGCAGGTGCGGCACCGCGATGGCGCCGGCCGGCGGCGTCAGATCGGCAGGTGCCGGCGGCTCGAACAGCACCGCGACCGCACCTGCGGCCCGCGCCTTGTTGGCAAACTGCAGACCATGGGCGCCGAAGCCGGCGATGGCCACGAAGGCGCAACCCGGGGTCACTTCGCGGCTGTCCATGACCAAACCGGAGATGCGCAGATCGCCGGGGATACCGGCGACGTCGGGAAGCAACTGGGCGAGGAACTTGCCGTCGCTCATGGCACCCCTCCCACCAGCGGCACCGGTGCCGGCAGGGTGGCCCCCGCCTGCGCCACGGTGGGCAGGACCGGGCCCTCCTTCGACGGCTTGCCACCGTTGGCCCGGGTCCGCTTGGCCTCGGCCTCGGCCTGCGCCGCGAGCCACGTGTCGATGTCGTCGGGCGCGACGTCCATGAGCCGCAGCGAACCTTCCATCACGCTCTTGAACACCGGCGCGGACACCAGTCCGCCGAAGTAGCCCTTGCCCGGGTCCGGATCGTCCACCACCACCACCATCGAAAAGCGCGGACGCTCCACCGGTACCAGCCCGGCAAAGAACGACACATAGCGACGCGAGTAGCCGCCCGTGCTGTTGAACTTGCGTGCGGTGCCGGTCTTGCCTGCGACGTGGTAGCCCAGGATGGCCGCCTGCGTCGCCGTGCCACCTTCCTCGGTGACGGTCTGCATCATGTGCAGCACTTCGTTGGCGATGGCCGGCTCCAGGACTTGGCGCGATTCGCGCTCTTCGCCTTTCACGAAGGTCGGGCGGATCAGCTTGCCGCCGTTGCCCAACGCGGCATACGCCACGGCGATCTGCAGCGGCGTGGCGGACAGCCCGTAGCCGTAGGACATGGTGGCCTTGGTGGTGCCGAACCACTTGCCCGGCGACGGCAGCAGGCCCGGCGACTCGCCCGGGAAGCCGCTCTGCGGCACCTGGCCGTAACCAAAGCCGCGGATGAACTCGTAGAAGTACTGGTCGTCCAGCTTGGCGGCGATCTTGGCCGCGCCGAGGTTGGAACTCTTGGTGATGATGCCGGTGGTGGTCTGGATGCCGTAATTGCGGTGGTCGCGGATGGTGTAGCGACGGTCCAGGGCCATGTAGCCCGGGTTGAGGTCGAACACCGTATTGGGCGTGATGATGCCGGCCTTCAGCCCGGCCGCCACGGTCAGCGGCTTCATCGTCGAGCCCGGCTCGACCACGTCGGTCACCGCGCGGTTGCGGTGCGCGTCGATGTTGGTGCCGCCGCCGGCATTCGGGTTGTAGGTGGGCAGGTTGGCCATGGCCAGCACTTCGCCCGTCGCCACGTCCAGCACCACCACGGACCCGGCACTGGCACCGGTGCGCAGCAGGGCGCTGCGCAGTTCGCGATGCGCCAGGTACTGGATGCGGCGGTCGATGGTCAGCGTCAGGTCCTTGCCCGGCTCGGCGGGAGTGACCAGGTCCACGCTCTCGACGATGTTGCCCTGGCGGTCACGGATGACGCGCTTGCTGCCGGGCTTGCCGCGCAGCCAGTCCTCGAAGGCCAGCTCCAGCCCTTCCTGGCCGCGGTCGTCGATGTTGGTGAAGCCCAGCACGTGCGCCATCGCCTCACCCTGCGGGTAGAAGCGGCGGTATTCGCGCTGGGAGGCCACGCCCGGGATCTTCAGCGCAAGGATGCGCTTGGCCTCGTCCGGGTTGATGCGGCGCTTGAGGTAGACGAACTCCTTGCCCGCCTTCTGCCCGACCTTGCGCGCCAGGTAGTCCGCCGGTACGCCCAGCGCCTGGGCGAGCTCGGGGATGCGCGCGGGATTCTTCAGCAGCTCCTGCGGATTGGCCCAGATCGACTCCACCGGCGTGGACACGGCCAGCGGCTCGCCGTTGCGGTCGGTGATCATGCCGCGCGAGGTCGGGATCGGCAGCTCGCGCTTGAAGCGCGCCTCGCCCTGCTGGCGGTAGAACTCGTTGTGCACCACCTGCAGGTCGAAGGCGCGACCCACCAGCACCACCGAGCACAGGCCCAGTGCGCCACCGACCATCAGCAGGCGGCCGCGCAGGTCGAAACCGCCGCGATTGCGGCCGCGCCCACGACCACCGTCGCCGCGCAGCGCGTGCAGGCGTTCACGAATCGCCGCCAGCAGGCGCTGGCCGGGCGTGGCGGGCGGTTGTGCGTCGCGGCGGGTCATGGCCGGATCACCACGGTTTCGGCGCCTTCGGGAAACTTCATGCCGAGGCGGTCACGGGCCACCTGGTCGATGCGGTTGCTCTCCGCCCAGGTCGCCTGCTCCAACTGGAGCCTTCCGAACTCGATATTGAGGTCGTCGCGCGCCTTTTCCAGTTGGCTGAACTGGATGAACAGGCGGCGATGCTGGTGTCGCGCCTGCACCACCATCAGCGCCGAGACGATGTTGGCCACGATGAGCGCGACGAGGGCGATGCGCAGGCTCATGCGGCCACCCCCAACTTCTCGGCCACGCGCAGCACCGCGCTGCGGGCCCGCGGGTTGGTGGCCGTCTCTTGATCCGTCGCCTTCTGCGCGCCATCGATGGCCAGCAGTGTGGGCGTGAACGCCTGCTCCACGGGCATGCGGCGGTTGGCCGGCGGTGCCTTGGAATGCTTGGCGATGAACTGCTTGACGATGCGGTCTTCCAGCGAGTGGAAGCTGATCACCGCCAGCCGACCACCCGGCTTGAGCCGGGCCATCGCTGCGTCCAGGCCGGCCTCGAGGTCGGCCAGTTCGCGGTTGATGAAGATGCGGATGGCCTGGAAGCTGCGCGTGGCCGGGTGGATCTTGCTGTCGCCGCGCGGCATGACCGAGGCGATCAGGTCCGCCAGCTGCGCGGTGCGGAGCAGCGGTTGCGCGTCGCGGCGGCTGACAATCGTGCGCGCGATCTTGCGGCTCTGGCGCTCCTCGCCGTAGGTCCACAGCACATCGGCGATCTCGCGCTCGTCGGCGCGGGCCAGCCACTGCGCGGCGCTTTCCCCCGAGTCCGGGTCCATGCGCATGTCCAGCGGGCCATCCTTGCCGAACGAGAAGCCGCGCTCGGCCACGTCGAGCTGCGGCGAGGACACGCCCAGGTCGAACAGCACGCCATCCAGCCCCTCGGCGGTGGCCGGCCACTGCGCCAGCTCGGCGAAGCTGCCGCGGTAGATCGCGACGCGCGCGTCCGCGCCGAACTCACGTTCGGCCACGGCGATCGCCTCGGGATCCTTGTCCATCACCAGCAGCTTCCCCTCGGGACCCAATTGCCCCAGCACGCCGCGGGCGTGTCCGCCACGACCGAACGTGCCATCCAGGTACGTGCCATCACCGACCACCCGCAGGCCTTCCAGCACCTGTGCGTACATGACCGGAAGGTGGCCGGAAGCCGCATGCGTGCGGTCCATGCCACCGCTCGTCATAACTGCAAATCGAGCAGCTCGTCGCTCAGATCGTCGTCAGTGATGACCTGACGGATCTGCTCGTGATGCGCGTGCTCGCTCCACAACTCGAATTTGTCGCCCATGCCCAGCAGCACGGCCTTCTTGTCGATGCCGACGGCGCTGCGGTGGCTGGGGGGAATAGTGATGCGGCTGTTGCCGTCCAGCTCGACGAAGTGGGCCGCGCCCACCAGCTTGAGCTGCATCATCCGGCTGAACTTCTTGACGCGGGGGAGCTTGTTGACGTCGTCGCGGACGCGCTCCCACACGTGCAGCGGATAGATGTAGAGGGACCCGGATTCAAACGGGTTGTAGGTGATCACCAGCTTGTTGCCGCAATCGCGCGCGACGAGATCGCGGTAGGCGGTGGGCACCGCCAGCCGGCCCTTCTCGTCGATCGTGATGGCGGTCTCGCCCTGGAACATTGAGCACCTTGTGTGCGCCACCTCTAAGCGGGCGGCTTCGCCACTGGAAAACCACAAAAAACCCAGATTTCCCTCTGATGCCCACCTTAGGCAGGCCCCAAAGGGTTGTCAACAACTTTCCAGTGGGAATTTCACTTGGCGCATCAAGGGTTTAAGAAGAACTTCACACTCTTATTCAAGACTTATCCACTAAGTCTTGTTTCGTCTCATTTTTTGAGATTCGAGGGGCCTTCACGGCTTGATAACAATCACTTGCGGCGCATCCTTCCGGAGAGGTCTGACCGGAAGCGCGGCGTGCTGCACTGCGCCAGAACGATCGTCCGGCGAGGGGAAGTGGCGGAGCCGGCCGATAAGCCGGGTTCTGTCGTGGACAGTCATTCCTCTAGGCGCATCGTCACCGATACGCTCAAGCAACCTACCCGGAGACACCGCGGGCCGCGGCATTGCCTCCCTATTTGGTCTTGCTCCCGGTGGGGTTTGCCGTGCCGGTCCGTTGCCGGACTCGCGGTGCGCTCTTACCGCACCATTTCACCCTTGCCTGATCCCTCGCGGGCCATCGGCGGTGTCTTTCTGTTGCACTTTCCGTCGGCTCGCGCCGCCCAGGCGTTACCTGGCACCGT
>CBFGOS010000130.1:0-6550 GCA_965650425.1 uncultured Lysobacter sp.
GGTAGATCGGCCAGTCGTTGCCGGTGTTCTGGTGCTCGACGTGCTTGATGCGGTAGAGCGCCGGGTCGCGCAGGTTGATGTTGCCGCTGGCCATGTCGATCTTGGCGCGCAGGGTGCGCGCGCCATCGGGGAACTCGCCGGCGCGCATGCGGCGGAACAGGTCGAGGTTCTCCGCCACGCTGCGGTCGCGGTACGGCGAGTTGCGGCCCGCTTCAGTCAGGCTGCCGCGGTAGGCGCGCACTTCCTCGGCGCTGAGGTCGCAGACGAACGCGTCGCCCTGCTGGATCAGCTTTTCCGCGGCCAGGTACAGCACCTCAAAGTAATCCGAGGCGTGGCGCAGGTCGTGCCAATGGAAGCCCAGCCACTGCACGTCGTCCTGGATGGCGCGCACGTACTCGGGGTCTTCCTTGGCCGGGTTGGTGTCGTCCAGGCGCAGGTTGCACTCGCCGCCGAATTCCTGGGCGATGCCGAAGTCCAGGCAGATCGCCTTCGCGTGGCCGATGTGCAGGTAGCCATTGGGCTCGGGCGGGAAGCGGGTCTTGATGGCCGCGTGCTTGCCGCTGGCCAAGTCTTCGCGAACGATCTGCCGGATGAAGTCGTTCTTGACCGGCGCCTCGGCGGCGGTCTCGGGGGCGGCGTTCGGGGCAGGGGCGTTGGACATGCGGAACCGGGCGGGGCGTGGGAGACCGTGCAGTTTAGCCGTTGGCGGGCCCGGCTGCCGTCTGCGGGGGTATGCTGGGTTGGCAGGAAGGCCCGGGCCAGGCCCCATGCGGCCCTCCTTTTCCCGCCTGAGCGGAGGTCTGCCGTGAAAGTCGTCTATGAAGCCGCCAATCTGATCGACGCTCATCTGGTGCGCCACGCGCTGGAGGCCGATGGGATCCCCGTCTTCCTGCGCGGCGAGTCGTTGCTGGGCGGCATGGGCGAGTTACCCCTGTTTGGCGTGGTGGCGGTCTGCGTCCCGGACGTGGCCTGGCCGGAGGCCAAGGAGATCGTGGACGCGTTGCCGCTGAACAGTCCTGGCGATTCGGCCGCGGAACGGGACGGCGCGGGTATGCTGCCCGACCCTGCCTGAGGCAACCCGGATGGCCTCCAATGAATGACACGCCCCCGCGCGATTTCCCTGCGTTGATCCGTGACGTGCCCGATTTCCCCAAGCCGGGGATCCGCTTCAAGGACATTACGCCGCTGCTGGCAGATCCTGCTGGGTTCAGCTGGGTGGTGGAGACCATGGCCGGGCCGTGGCGCGACCAACGGGTGGACTGCGTGGCGGGCATCGAAGCGCGGGGCTTCATCCTGGGCGCCGCGCTGGCGCCAGCATTGGGCGCGGGGTTCGTGCCGGTGCGAAAGCCGGGCAAGCTGCCCGCGCGGGTACTCGCACAGGAATACGCCCTCGAATACGGCAGTGACCGGCTCGAAATCCACGTCGATGCCATCCGGCCCGGCACGCGTGTGCTGCTGGTGGATGACGTGCTTGCCACCGGTGGCACGTTGTTGGCGGCCCGGGCCCTGCTGGAGCGCGCCGGTGCGGCGCTCGTGGGTGCGACAGTGCTGGTCGAACTCGAGGCGTTGGGCGGCCGCGCGCGCTGGAATGCAGCCACGCCGCTGGAGGCCTCCCTGCGCTACTGAGCCGGGCTGCGTTGAATCGCGCGCCGATGGCCGCATGTTGAGTGCAGGAGGACGCCACGATGCTGGGAATCGGAGCCTGGAAACAACGCCTGCCTCGGCCGGAGGATGCTTTGCCCGGCCGGGAACACCCCATGCCGTTGAGCAACCGCCACCACGTGCACGGGCGGCCGTTGCGCGATGACTTCGATGGGCTGGCGAAGGTGCAGTTCGGCATGGGCTGCTTCTGGGGCGCCGAGCGCAAGTTCTGGGCGCTGCCGGGCGTCTTCACCACCGCCGTGGGCTACTCCGGCGGGCTCACCCCCAATCCGACCTACCGTGAGGTCTGCAGCGGCCAGACCGGCCATGCGGAAACCGTATTGGTGGTTTATGACCCCGCTGTCATTTCCTTTGCCGAGCTGCTGCGCACCTTCTGGGAGGCGCATGACCCGACCCAGGGCATGCGCCAAGGCAATGACGTCGGCACGCAATACCGTTCGGCGATTTACTGCTACGACGGGGACCAGCTTGAGGCGGCCCTGGCCAGCCGCGACGCGTTCCAGCGGCGCCTGCATGAGGCACGGTATGCCGACATCACCACGGAGATCCGCTTCCCCGCCCCGGCGTTCTATTACGCCGAGGAGGAGCACCAGCAATACCTGTCCAAGCTTCCCGATGGTTATTGCGGACTGGGAGGCACGGGCGTGAGTTGCCCGCTTTCGGACATCGGCGAACAGATCGGGACGGGCGAGTAATACGGCGCCGACATGATGGTGGCGCGTTGCTGATGATGTGACGTTGCGTCCCGGCGGGCGCCGACGGCATGACGTGGCTGCATGGTTCTGGTCATGCTCCACGCGGGCGTCGTCGCCCGCGTGGATTCGTCCATCAAACTCAGCGCTTCTTCAGGTCAAAGCGATCCAGGTTCATCACCTTCGCCCACGCGGCGGCGAAGTCGTGGACGAACTTCGCCTGCGCGTCATTGGTGGCGTAGACCTCCGCCAGCGCACGCAACTGCGAGTTGGAGCCAAACACCAGGTCGACCACCGTGCCGGTCCACTTGAGTTCGCCGCTCTTGCGGTCGCGGCCTTCCAGCACGTTGGGATCAGCCTCGGACCGTTGCCAGCGCGTGCGCATGTCGAGCAGGTTGACGAAGACGTCGTTGCTCAACGTGCCGGGTCGCTGGGTGAACACGCCGTGCCGGCTGTCACCGAAGTTGGCGCCCATTGCGCGCATCCCGCCGATCAGCACCGCCATCTCCGGCGCGGTCAGGGTCAGGAGTTGCGCCTTGTCGACCAGCATCTCGGCCACATCGCCCTCGTAGCCCTTGGCAACGTAGTTGCGGAAGCCATCCGCCTTCGGCTCGAGCACGGCGAAGGAGTGGACGTCGGTCTGTGCCGGCGTGGCGTCGGTGCGCCCGGGCGAGAACGGCACGTTGATGTCGAAGCCCGCCTGCTTGGCCGCCGCCTCCACCGCCGCATTGCCGGCCAGCACGATCAGGTCGGCGAGCGAGATCTTCTTGCCGCCGCTGGCCGAGGCATTGAAGGCCTGCTGGATGCCCTCCAGCGTGGACAGCACCTTGGCCAGTTCGGCCGGCTGGTTGACCTCCCAGTCCTTCTGCGGCGCCAGGCGGATGCGTGCACCGTTGGCGCCACCGCGCTTGTCGCTGCCGCGGAATGTCGAAGCCGACGCCCACGCGGTGCGGACCAGTTGCGGCACGCTCAGGCCGGAGGCCAGCACCTTCTCCTTCAGCGCCGCGATGTCATTGGCGTCGACCAGCGGGTGGTCCACTGCGGGCACCGGGTCCTGCCAGATCAGTTCTTCCTGCGGTACCAGCTTGCCCAGGTAGCGGGCGCGCGGGCCCATGTCGCGGTGGGTGAGCTTGAACCACGCGCGTGCGAAAGCGTCGGCAAACTCCTGCGGGTTGGCCATGTAGCGGCGCGAGATCTTCTCGTAGGCCGGATCCATGCGCATGGCCATGTCGGCCGTGGTCATCATCGGCGCGTGGCGCTTGTTGGGGTCATGCGCATCGGGCACGGTGTTGGCGCCGGCATCGCCCTTGGGTTTCCATTGGTGCGCGCCAGCCGGGCTCTTGGTCAGTTCCCACTCGTATCCGAACAGGGTTTCGAAGTAGCTGTTGTCCCACTTGGTCGGTGTCGGGGTCCACGCGCCTTCGATGCCGCTGGTGATGGTGTCGCCACCAAAGCCGATGCCGAACTTGCTGGCCCAGCCCAAGCCCTGCGATTCGATCTCGCAGCCCTCCGGGTTGACGCCGACCAGCGCCGCATCGCCCGCGCCGTGGGCCTTGCCGAAGGTGTGGCCGCCGGCAGTCAGCGCCACGGTCTCCTCGTCGTTCATCGCCATGCGCGCGAACGTCTCACGAATGTCGCGGGCGGAGCCCAGTGGGTCGGGATTGCCGTTGGGGCCTTCCGGGTTCACATAGATCAGCCCCATCTGCACCGCAGCCAGCGGGTTCGCCAGTTCGCGGTCGCCGCTATAGCGCTCGTCGGCCAGCCAGGTGTGTTCGGAGCCCCAGTTGACGTCTTCCTGCGGCTCCCAGGTGTCGGCGCGACCGCCGCCAAAGCCGAAGGTCTTGAAGCCCATCGACTCCAGCGCGACGTTGCCGGTCAGGATGAACAGATCGGCCCATGACAGCTTGCGGCCGTACTTCTGCTTGATCGGCCACAGCAGGCGACGCGCCTTGTCGAGGTTGCCGTTGTCCGGCCAGCTGTTCTCCGGCGCAAAGCGCTGTGCGCCATTGCCGGCGCCCCCGCGACCGTCGCCGATACGGTAGGTACCCGCGGCGTGCCACGCCATGCGGATGAAGAACGGGCCGTAGTGGCCGTAGTCGGCCGGCCACCAGTCCTGCGAATCGGTCATCAGCGCGTGCAGATCGCGGATCACCGCGTCCAGGTCGAGTGTCTTGAATTCCGCGGCGTAGTCAAAGTCCGCCTCCATCGGATTCGACTTGGCGGAGTGCTGGCGCAGGATGCCGAGGTTGAGCTGCTCGGGCCACCAGTCCAGGTTGGTGGTGCGCCTTGCCTTCCTGGCCTTGCTTGCGTCGCCGCTGAAGGGGCACTTCGATTCGTCTGACATGACTTCCTCCCATGAAGAGTGGCTCTCTCGGTTCCGCCAGTCTCGCGCCACGCGCTTGATAGGTGAAATCGTTTGTTCCGATGGCTGCAATAGGAGTGGCGTATCGGCTGACGGGCCGCACAAGCAGCCGTCGCGTCAACGTCACGTGGCGTTACCCCTGGGCGGTGGTTCGCTCCGGCAGCTTCAAGTCAGGGGATGCGGTGAACAATTCCGCCGGCAGCTCCCGGAATACCCGGGCGAGCTGCAGCAGGAAGTCCTGCATGGCCGAACTGCGCCGCCAGACCATCGCGATCTGCCGGCTCGGCTGTGGGTCGCGGAAGCCGATCAGGTGTATGTCACTGGAACGCGCGACGGGCGGCTTGACGGCCAGCGCCGGCAACAGGGTGACGCCGACGTTGGCGGCGACCATCTGCCGCAACGTCTCCAGGCTGGTGGCCTGGAAACCACTCATCTCGGAGGCGCCGGCCAGTCGACACACGTCCAGCGCCTGGTCGCGCAGGCAGTGACCGTCCTCAAGCAGCAGCAGGCGCTCGTGACCAAGGTCGTCCAGCGACAGGTTCTCGCGCCCCGCGAGTGGATGCGACTCGGGCACCGCCAGCAGGAACGGTTCGTCAAACAGGAATTCGGTGTGCAGTTGGTCGTCGTGCACCGGCAGGGCCAGCAGGCCGGCGTCGAGCTTGCCACTGCGCAGGTCGGCGAGGATCTCGCTGCTCTTTTCCTCCACCAGCAGCAACTCCAGCCGCGGGAAGCGGGTGCGAATGCGCGACACCACGTGCGGCAGCAGGTAGGGGCCCAGCGTGGGGAACAGACCCAGGCGCACCGTGCCGGCTTCCGGGTCGCGGCTACGGCGCGCGACCTCCTTCATCTGCTCCACCTCGGCCACGATCTGGCGCGCGCGGCTGGCGATCTCGCGGCCGGCGGGGGTGAGCATGACCTTGCGCGGTGCACGCTCGACCAGTGCCACGCCCAACTCGTCCTCCAGCTTCTTGATCTGGGTGGACAGGGTGGGCTGGCTGACGAAGCACGCCTCCGCCGCCCGGCCGAAGTGCTTGTGGTCGGCCAGGGCGACGAGGTAGGTGAGGTCGCGCAGGTTCATGGGGTTGAGTTTAGGGCGCGCGAGGCAGGTGTGCCGGCGCCCCTGTGGTCAGGCCGTCACCGGCTCGTCCGCCGGAACAGACGTCCGGATCAGGTGGTCGAACGCCCCCAGCGCCGCGGTCGAGCCCGCGCCCATCGCGATCACGATCTGCTTGTACGGCACCGTGGTCGCGTCGCCCGCGGCGAACACGCCGGGAACCGAGGTCTGGCCGCGCTCGTCGATCACGATCTCGCCACGCGGCGTGAGCGTCACCGTGCCCTTCAGCCATTCGGTGTTGGGCAGCAGTCCGATCTGCACGAAGATGCCGTCCAGTTCGACCCGGTGCGAGTCGCCGCCCACACGGTCCCTGTAGACCAGCCCCGTGACCTTGCTGCCGTCACCCAGCACTTCGGTGGTCTGCGCGTTCACGTGCACGGTGACGTTGGGCAGGCTGCGCAGCTTGCGCTGCAGTACCTCGTCGGCGCGCAGCTTGCCGTCGAATTCCAGCAACGTGACGTGGCTGACGATGCCGGCCAGGTCGATTGCCGCTTCCACGCCGGAGTTGCCACCGCCGACCACCGCCACGCGCTTGCCCTTGAATAGTGGGCCGTCGCAGTGTGGGCAATAGGCCACGCCCTTGTTGCGGTACTGCTCCTCGCCGGGAACGTTCATCTGCCGCCAGCGCGCACCGGTGGACAGGATCACAGACTTCGACCTCAGCGATGCGCCGTTGGCCAACTTCACTTCGACCAGTCCGCCGGGTTCGTTGGCGGGCAC